>JAJYDH010000076.1 GCA_021777685.1 Planctomycetota bacterium
GAGAGGTCATCCACGGTCCACCCCCGGCGACGTATCCCGAGATCCGGATAGGAGGTTGCGACTCCTGTCCAGAATAAGCAGAAGGGATGGACCATGCAACAGATTGCGGACACGACCGTTAACATCCATAGTGAAATTATTACTAGTGGCTTTCCATTTGATATCGCCACCTGGGAATGAGGCGCTCCGAGACGGTAGGACTCCTGAAAGCTCTACGGTCCAAGCTCCGTCCGTTCTCGCCGTCAGCGTATAGAGTTGGCTTCGAGGTATTACCCCCGGAGTGAAACCAGCGTCAAAAATCGTGGAAAGATCATCGAGCGGGGTGAATGCCTCGACTTCAATAGAGCCATCTCTTGTCCATATAAGCCGTCCATAGCCATTGTGTTCTTCTCCTACTCTCTCGATTCTCAAGTCGTGCAACCACAATTCGAATCTTCCGTCCTGCAAATGATCGATCCAATCCTTGTCCACGGCTGATCTCCAAGCGTGCCTCGGAACATAAGTTCACCCCGAGCTTCTCATAAGGTGGGTGGCGAGTCAAGATTGGGGCGTTGCTTGACGCCGTGGATCCGAAGATGACCCGGATGTCGGCCCGGTCACTGGGGATTTGACTGGTGGGCTTTCTGGCGGGCTTCTTGTGGCCTCTGACGGGCTCGTGACTATCGGGAGCCAATCGAGGGTCACGGGAGCCAATCGAGGGTCAGAGCCAATCGAGGGTCAAGTGCCAATCGAGGGTCATAGCCAATCGAGGTAGGAGTTACGCAATTGGGCCGAATGACGACCGGGCGGTTGACGGCTTGGGAAGACTAGGAAGATGGCATTGACAATTTGGCCAGTTTTGTCTTCCTCATTTCATCCAAAGCCCCCCGCTGAACATCGGCCAAGCTACTCTATATCCCAATCGCGCAACTGCTACGAGGGTCAGGCTTGGTTTTGGTTTTTCGCTCGCAGTCCAAAGTGTCTTCGGAATCGAGAAGTCATTCTCAAAGTCCGACCCCGAGCGTCCCGGCGTCTCGACGGCCCATCAGCCGGCCGGAGAAACCGCGTCATCCCGTTGATCGTCGGCGGCGGATGCGTTCAACTGGCCTTCGGATGGGCCTCCGGCGGGATCGCCCGGGAGGCCCAGGCGCATCACACCAGGGAGCAACCTCATGCGACGATTGATGTTGGCGATCGCGGCGACGGCCCTCGCGGGGACCTCGGCCCCGGCCGACGAGCCGGCCAAACCGGTCAAGGTCCTGATCATCACCGGCGACAACGTCTCGGTCCACGACTGGAAGGCGACGACCGCGGCCCTCAGCGACGTCCTCTCGGCCCGGGGGCTGGCCGACGTCCACGTCACGGCCACGCCGGCGAAGGACCTGACCGACGAGAACCTGGCCAGGTATGACGTGCTCGTGCTCAACTACTTCAACACCAAGAAGCCGGAGGCGAGCCCGGACACGACCTGGACCGACGCCAACAAGAAGGCGTTCCTCAAGGCGATCCACGACGACGGCAAGGGCCTGGTCGTGATCCACCTCGCCTCGGGGTCGTTCACGAAACCCAACTGGGTCGAGTTCGAGAAGGCCGTCGGCGGCTGGCGGTCCCGGGGCTTCCACGGCCCGGCGCACGACTTCACGGTCAAGAAGACGTCGGCGAAGCATCCCATCTCGGAGGGCGCCCCCGCCGAGTTCGCCCACGCCACCGACGAGCTCTATCAGAACAGCCTGCTGCCGCCCGACAGCGTCGTTTTGGCGACCGCCTACTCCGACCCCTCCAAGCCCAAGGGGACCGGCAAGGACGAGGCCATCATCTGGACGAGCACCTACGGCAAGGGCCGGGTCTTCGAGAACGTCATGGGCCACGACGTCGCCACCATCAACGACCCCGGCTTCCGGACCTGGACCCGCCGCGGCGTGGTCTGGGCCGCCACCGGAAAGGTCCCCGCCGACGTCAAGTAGCGGGTAGCAGTCAGCGGGTAGCGGGTAGCGGGTAGCGGGTAGCGGGTAGCGGGTAGCGGGTAGCGGGTAGAATAGGATGAGAACCGGCCGGGTCTTCAGATCTTGACTACCCGCTGACTGCTACCCGCTACCCGCTACCCGCTACCCGCTGACTGCTACCCGCTACCCGCTCGGGAGGACTGGCGATGGCCCCGCCCGGACAGCGCGACTACAGCACCGCCCGGCTTTCGAGGCATGCTCTGGAGCGGTTCGTCGAGCGGTTCGGCGTCCCCGCCGACCGGGCCGAGGGCGACCTCCGGGGGGCGCTGGCGAGGACCCGCCGATTGGGCCGGAACCCGGCCAATGAGGCCGTCGCCGTCCTGGCGATCTACCGGGGGAAGGTCCTGGTGGCGATCGTCAACGGCTCGACCTGCCTGACCGTGCTGACCTGGCCGCAATTCGAGCCCCGGATGCCCGAGTTCGGCCGGGCGCATCTCCCCCGGAAGCGAGGCCGGATGCTCCGGAGGCTCGCCGATCCCGGCCCGGCACCGGAGGTCTGAGAGGGGAGGATGGACGACGGCCGGATTTCAGCGCGGCGGATTTTCCCGCATTCGCTTCGACTCCCCGCCGGTCTCCTGGAACTCCATCATCGACCGGAGCGAGTTCCAGGCGTTCTCGTCCACCATCGGGCGCCGGGCGTAGGGATATTGGCACTCGATCGCGACGCCGATGGGGCCGAGCAGGAGCCCCAGCAGCATCCCTTCGGTCGGCGATCGTCGCTTGTGATAGGCGATGGCACCCCCGATCGCCGAGCATCCGGCGAGCGAAGCCGCGACAAGGCAGAACAGGGACATGGAATCCATGAGCGATCGCCTTTGTTGTGCGAAACACTGTGGCATGATGCTCGGATCGGGCGGGGGAATAGCCCAAGTATACCAAAAAAAAACCGGACGCTCGTACGCCTCCGGAATTATTGGCGCGAAGGATTGTGGAGGTACTTCGGGGCCTATCCGGGAAGGGCGGGAGATCGGGTGCCGGCCCCCGATCTCTCGCCCCGTCACCCATTCCGGATCGCGACTCCGTGGCCGCGATCTCGCGGGGTCGCTCCCCGAAAGGCGACTCGCCGGAGGCCGTCGTCGACGCGGGTCGGCGTCATGGATGATCGCGACATCGGGGGATCGTGACTCTCGCGGCCCCTCCGGGGCCGCGAGTTCCGAGGGGGATCGGAGTCAAGTCACACCCAGAACCATCGATCCGTGACGGTAAAATTAGGCGTCGATGCCGAAATTGTCGGGTCAGGCGTGGATCAGCAGGCCGATCCGCTCGGGGAGCTGCTCGGCGACGGCCTGGATGACGTCGCCTTTCATGGCCTTCCAGAGGGTCCCCCGGCGGGTGGTCCCGAGCAACAGCAGGTCTGCGCCGTGGGTCACGGCCATGTCGAGGATGGCCTCGGGGATGTCGCGGGCGACGCCGTAGAGCAGCCGGAGCGGCACGCCGGCGTCGTGGGCCTGGCCCCTGAGCCGCTCGAAGAGCTCGAGCGCCGTGGCGTCCTCGGCCAGGCTGGGCGGGGCGGTCGGGCCCATCGGGGTGACGGCCAGGTGGCGGATGAAGAGGATGTCCAGCTCCGCCTGGCGGTTCTTGCACTCCTTCATCGCGAAGTCGATCAGCCGGGGGTTGCCGGTGGTCGCCACCATGATCCGCTCCTTGGGGGTGTATTCCCCCTTGAGGATCATCTTCGGCTTGGACGGCGAGGGCTCGAGCGCCGAGGGCGTCGGCTCGGGCGGGGCGAGCAGGATCGCCCGGTACTTCTGGGTCTCGTAGCTGGCGTACCCCATGATCAGGGCGACGGCCGCCGAGGGGATGAACGCCCGCCAGTCGTCCCCCATCACCAGCGCGATCCCCAGCTCGGCGGCGACGGCCGATCCGGCCAGCGTCGTGTAGCCGATCCGGGCCTCTCGCTTCAGGGGCACGACCTTGTTCGAGACGATCGTCACCAGCCGGCCGGCCAGGCCGGCGACCAGGACGATCAGCGCGAAGCTCCGCGCCGCCGGCTTCTCGGTGCAGATCGTGAACCCGATGGCGAGCATGACCAGCGTCAGGGCCAGCATGAAGGCCCGCTCGTACCGCTTCAGGTCGAGGAGTCGGTTGGTCGAGGTCGAGGCCAGCGTGATCGAGATCGCCCCCACCACGCCGATGGCGTAGAGCCCGGCCAGCTTCTCGACGTCGGGGAAGAGCACGACCACCACCGCCGGGATCACCGCCGCGACGATCAGCGGGATCTCCGGCATCCCGAACCGGTTCAGCTTCGCCAGCGCCTTGGGCAATTCCTTGTCGCGCGAGAGCATGAACTGGGTCGAGACCAGGGCCCCGATCGCCGTGTTCACGGCCGAGAGCAGCAGCAGCGCGAAGACCACCGACGCCACCGCCGCGAACCCCGGCCCGATGTAGTGCGAGGCGATCACCTTGAGCATGTCGCCGGTGTGCGCCAGCATCTCCTTGCCGTCCGGCCCGACCAGCGCCTGCCCGTCGGGGCCCTTGGCCGTCTCGAAGAGGATCGAGTCGGGCAGCGAGGTCATCGCCAGGGCCAGGACCAGGTTGAGGATCACGATCTCGATCAGGACCGGCAGGATCGCCTTGCGGGCCGTCTTCTCGACCGGCTGGACCATGATCCCGGTCATGTTCGCGATCGCCTCCACGCCCGAGAGCGCCAGGACGATCTCGGTGAAGCCGATCCACGAGTGCCAGACCCCGTGCTTGAACGGCGTCTCGACCCGCTGGAACGCCTCGCCCAGGTGCGGCACGCAGGCGATCCCGATCGCCAGGGTCAGGACCACCGTCGCCACCGCCACGAGCATGGCGATCGCGCCGGTCTTGGTCGGGCCGAAATAGTTGAGCCAGCCGATCGCCAGGATCGTCAGCGTCGCCGCCAGGACGTCCAGGGGGATGCCCTTGGCGCCGAGCACGCCGGCGCCCAGGTAGATCCCGTTGATCCCCAGGTAGTGGAAGGCGTCCAGGCAGGACAGCGAGGCCGTCACCACATAGTCGGCGCAGAGCAGCAGGCCGCCGATGACGGCCAGGAGCTGCGACCGCCGCTGCGCCGACGAGTAGACGCCGCCCCCGTCGGGGAACAGCCGGCAGATGATCTCGTAGCTCCACCCCACCCCGATCATCAGGCCGCACATCGCGGCGACGTACCAGAAAGACGCCCGGAAGGTGTAGGCGAACGCCAGGCCGAGCACGTAGAGCCGGCTCGTCCCCCAGTCGCCGAAGAGCATCGGGCCCGCATGATACCAGCGCAGCTCGCGCGGACGTTCCCCGGTGGCCAGCATGTCGACCGTTTTCACTCCGAAGGAGGAAGGACCGGAGGTCGGAGGGGCCGGCCCAGACGGAAGGCCGGCGGTCGTCGACCGGAGAGCGGTCGGCGGGAAGGTAAACCCCCTCGGACGCCTGCGAGGTTAGCTGACGGGCTCGGGGCCGAAGGTGCCCCGTCGGTCCGGTTTCGATGGCCCGGCCCGATTCGCCCCGGAACCCCTCCCGGGATTCGTTGGTTCCCCCGCCCCCTCGGCCTTCGAGGGGTTCGGCGATGATCTCTGACGCGGTCCAAAGGCCCGTGAATTGGAATCCATCCCCGCCCGTCGCGTCAAGGGGAGAGCGGCCGTCGATCCGCTTCCCCGGCGGAATGTCCCGACGATGCCCCGCCGATGACGTGCCCCGGCAACTCCGCCCAACAACCGCCCGGTGACGACCGCCGAACTCCAAGATGGCTCAGGAGATCGGCGGGAAATGTCCACCCGGTGAGGCTTGCTCCAAGACGAACCCAACGATCCTGATCCCGACATTCCCAGACGAACCCAATCGCCCCATGACCGACGTTCCCAGACGAACCCAACCGCCCGCCCCACATTGATCCACTCGCGTTTCCCAGACGAACCCAACCGAGTCGAAGCACCACGGTCACTCCCGCCAGGACGAATCCAACCATCGCGACCACTCCCGGCAAGTCGGAGGGCTCACCATGTCGACTGCATCGGACAAGATACGGCCTCGGAGCGGCCAGGACGGCATTCCCACGGGGACCCTGGGAACGAGTGACGCGCCCCCGCCGGTGCCGGTAGCGGCCCGTCGACGACAATCCGACGAGGTAGCTTGCCCGAAGGTTCTTGATCGAATGACATGGGAATCAAGCATTGACACCGGGTTTTCTCAGGATTGACACCGGGTTTTCTCCAATTCCCGATAACGGGCGAAATGTCCACTCGGCCTCGTGGCCTGGTAGACTGGGTGTGATATCTCGGGAGCCGCGGGCCGTCCTCGCGGAGATTGGGCCGATGCCCGCGAAGAACCTTTATCACGACAACGTCATCCGAGCCCTCATCGCCGACGGGTGGTCGATCACCCACGACCCGTTGACGCTCTCGTTTGGAGGGAAGGATCTGTTTGTCGACCTCGGCGCGGAGCGCGCGGCGGTCGCGGCCGAGAAGGAGGGCCGGAGGATCGCCGTCGAGGTTCAGAGTTTCCTCAGCCCTTCGCCCGTGAGCGACTTGCAACAAGCGGTGGGCCAGTATGAAATGTATCGGGCGTTGTTGTCGGAGTCCGAGCCCGACCGGACCCCATACCTCGCGGTACCCCGCCGCGTCCATGAAGGCTTGCTCTCCGAGCGGTTCGGGCAGATGATCGTCGCCCGCCTCCGGCTGAGAGTGCTGGTCTTCGACGAACAAGCGGAGCGAATCCTCCGATGGATCGAACCGATCGATATCGCCTGATCGTCCGCCGGACGATCGAGGAGTACGCGAGTTACAAGCCGTCGAACGGCCAGATCGATCCCGAGATCGTCATCGACCCCGAGCGCGACCACTACGAGGTCATGCACATCGGCTGGGACGGCCCGCGTCGGGTGCACGGGAGCATCGTCCATCTCGACATCCGCGACGGCAAGGTCTGGGTCCAGTACGACGGGACCTCGCGCCCGATCGCCGAGGCGCTGGTCGAGGCCGGAATCCCCAGAGAAGACATCGTCCTCGGCTTCCACCCGGCCGAGATCCGCCACCACACCGATTACGCCGTCGGATGATGCCCAAAGCCAAACGAGAGAATGGGCCGGCGGATTGACGCGGGACGGATGTCACTCGTTGGGTTTCTCCGTCTCCAGTTTCTCCTGTGGGAAACCAGAATTGACACCGGGTTTCTCTTCTGGGAAACCAGAATTGACACCGAGTTTCCCGGGTTTCTCTTCCGACTTTGGCCGAAGGCACATTATGCCATCCGCCTCTCTAGTCCGTTGGCAGAACGACCGGATGCCTCGCTTGGCCCAGATTGATGCGCAGTGCGCGATGGCTTCGGCCGTGGCTGCACCAAATCCCCACCTGACCGATGAGAACCTGCGGGGATATGTGATGGCGTTGAGTGCCCACTTTCAGGGGTTCTGCCGCGACCTCTACACGGAGACCAGCCAGATCCTCGTATCGAAGGTGAGGCGGCCTGCCCTCGCTGTCCTCTTCCAGGCTCAATTCACCGCCCATCGCAAGCTCGATCACGGCAACCCAAACCTCGACAACTTGAAAGCCGACTTCAAGCGCTTCGGCTTCAGCCTCGACTTGGCGGGAGCCAATCCAGCTAACCCGGCGCGGCTCGCGCAGCTCGCAAAGCTTAACGAGTGGAGAAACATCGCCGCCCACCAGGGGACGCCCACCGCGAATGCCGGCCCACTCAACCTCCCGCTCGTGACGGCTTGGCAAACTTCCTGCGATGGTTTGGCTGTCTCGCTCGACGAGATCGCGTACAATCATCTGAGGAGAATCCTCAGGCGACGGCCGTGGTGACTCGCATTGAGAGAGCGGAGGATTGCGGAATGGCGAACCAGAAGAGGGCCCCGTTGTGGAGGGTGGGGGATTATGTCACCATCCCCCAGACAACTTACCCTCCAGGGCGCATAGTCGAGTTGCGGGGGCCGTTGGGCCCTGGCGGTGCGCAAATCTATCGGGTCCGAATTCCGGAAAAGCGGAATCCGATTTATATCGAATTGCGCGAAGACCAATTGGAACTCCGGCACATGGTCACTACCCTTAAATTCGAACAGATTGCCCAGCACCTTCGTCGTCCACTCGGTCGGGGGAATGTCAAGTGGCTGACTTATCCGCCACCGGTCGATCCGTTCGTGGCGCAGACGGTCATCGCGGAAGAATCTCCCGATGCGCAGGACCCCCTCGCCAGCGACGTCCTGCTGTTCACCGCCCCCGCCGCCGTGGGGAAATCGACCTATGCGAGGGAGCTTGCGGCACGCGCCCAGATCCCATTGTTGAACCTCGCTCAGGTCCCGGTGTCGACGGGTGCACTATCCGGGATCCTGGAGGAGATCGGGGACCGAGCCTCGCAAGAATTTCAGCAGGGCAAGTTCGCGCTCATTATCGACGCCCTTGACGAGGGCCGGATCTTCTCCGGCGATAGCCACATCGAGGCATTCCTACGGACGACCATCGCACGCCTGAACGATCCGACCGCCCCGAAAGGGCAAGGTCCAAAGCTCCTGCTTTTCGGCCGCCCGAACGCGGTAGATATCGCGGCGTCGATCCTGGAACTCGAGGCCCCTTCGCTCCCCGTCACTCGGCTTACCCTCGATTATTTCGACGAGGCGGCAGCGACCGAACTCGTCCTAGCGTTCGCCCGGAAGTTCGGGGGCGAGGAGAAGGTCCAGCGTTACCTGACGCCGATCAAGGATGTCATCCGTGCCTTCTTCGACGCCATCAGCGCGGCCATCGGTGTTCTCCCGCGCGGTCTCTGGCAGGACCCTCACGGGCGTAGTTTCGCCGGTTACGCCCCCGTGCTGGCCGCTCTCGGCACGTTGATCGTTTCCGAAAAGGCTGAAGATCAGACCAAAGAGAGAGCCAACTTCTCGAAGCTCCTCCAGCGTCTCCAGGACAAAGGGTCCAAGGATGCCTGGGAAGTTCTGGAAGCTGTGACCAATGAGATCCTCGACCGAGAGGCGGGGAAGGTCCGAGGGCCGCTGATGAAGAGCCCCGGGAGTGAGCTTCCCGAGGAAGCCTATGACCGCACCGATCAACTCGATCTCCTGGCAGCCGAATTCGCCGGCCGTTCCTTCCGTCCATCTTCGAGATTGACCTTCGGCTCTCAGGCCGCTTCCGAAGCTTATCGAAACGCGGTCAAGGTCCATATATCCGAACATCCGTTCCTGCTTGCCCATACCAAGATGCCCGTCAATCATGTCATGGGAGCACTCGTGGTCGCTCACGCCATCGGGCACGGTGAGGACTTGTCGGGCGGTCAGGGGCTACGACTCCTCGCCGATTACGGTCGCCAGCCGTTCCTCTGGCGGTTTTTTCGCCATCACCTGCCCCAGGATGCATTGATCGGCGGCGACGTTGTAGCCTACTTGCTCGGCTCTCTCTGGAGCGATGGCACGACGCCGAAAGCGGACGTTACCCTCAGGGCTGATGGACCGAGCCAGGACTTCGCCCGCCTTGAAATCAAGGCCGGAATGGAGGTGGTTTCGGTCAATGTGCTCCTGCCCCTCGTCCTTCGGGGAGAGGTTCGCAACCTGGTGGTCGACCTCACGGGCGGAGCTGTCATCCTGAGCGGCTGGCCTTTCAGCGATTCGGCTACAATCCGATTCCTCGGTCGGGCTGAAATTCGAGCCGACGAGATCATGTTCGAGGTCAGACGAGTTCAAGTGGGGACCCTCACCGATTCTGCCTCCTGTCACCTGCAAGCCGGTCAGGTCGCGAACGATCAGCAAATCACGGTGGAAGTGCAGTCGGGTTCCGTGTTGACTGTCCAGGGAGTTTTCGAAGACCGATATCCCTGGAATAACGCCGCGACCGTCGTCCGACCCCCAGAGGGGCCCGACCTCCTCGGAAGTCTCCTGGCGAACTGTGAGCGGAGACTTCAGGGAGTGATGTCCCTGGTCACCCGCCCAAATTATGACCTCACCGACGACGAAAGAATCGACTGGGCACGGGAGTACGGGACACTCTTGCCGCGATTGCTGCGCTCGCTCGTCGACGCCGGCCTCGCCAAGACTCATGTGATCCAGACCAAAAAAGATACCAAGATGAGGGTCAGTCCGAATATCCCTTGGTCACAACTCAGACAGGCATACGATCGGCCTGAAACGGCCGACGCGAGAGTCCGACAAGTGTTTGAACAGTTGCGGTGAGTATTCTGGAATTCCAGCCGTTCCGAAGGGCTATCAGCGAGTGTCACCCTGACAAATCCGTGATGCATTTATGTGTCGCGTGCGTCGTCCTGTTGGGCTGGATCGGGTATCTTGCTTGGCGGTCCGCCTCAAATGCGGTATAATGATGGTCACAATCTTTATGCGGTAACTGAAGTATCCCCGAGGATGACGGTCGAGCGCCTGGTCGCTCCGGCCCGGAGGATGGATTTCGATGGAGCCGAAGCCGCCCGCGACGCCCAAGCCGAGCAAGGTCGAGGCGATCAAGATCGCCAGCGAGTACCTCAAGGTCCACATGGCCAACGAGGCGTTCAACGGCGTCTCGCACTTCACCGAGGACGCGGCGACGGTCCTCAAGTTCCACGGGAGCTACCAGCAGGACGACCGCGACCACCGGACCCTCCTCAAGCGGGAGGGGAAGGAAAAGGCGTACTCGATGATGGTCCGGGTCCGGATGCCGGGCGGGAAGTGCACGCCCGAGCAATACCTGGCCATCGACGAGCTGGCCCGGACGATCGGCAACGGCACCATCCGGATCACCACCCGCCAGGAATTCCAGCTCCACGGCATCCTCAAGTCCGACCTCGGCGCCATGATCCGCAGGGTCAACGAGGTCCTGCTCTCGACCCTCGCCGCCTGCGGCGACGTCGAGCGGAACGTCCTCACCTGCCCGGCTCCCCTCCGCGACGGCGTCCGCGACCTCATGCAGGACGACGCCGACGCCTTCGTCTCCCACTTCGCCCCCCGGTCGTCGGGCTATTACGACGTCTGGCTCGACGGCGAGAAAATCGACAACCCGCTCCTGCCCAAGCCGGGCCCCATCAAGGTCCCCTCGGCCGGCGACGACCCGGTCGAGCCGATCTACGGCAAGGCGTACCTCCCGCGCAAGTTCAAGACCGCCTTCGCCCTGCCCGAGGACAATTGCACGGACGTCCTCGCCAACGACCTCGGCTATCTGGCCATCGTCGAAGGGGGCAAGCTGGTCGGGTACAACGTCGTGGTCGGCGGCGGGCTCGGGACCACCCCGAGCGCCGGCAAGACCTTCCCGGCGCTGGCGCAGGAGCTTTGCTACGTCGACCGGGCCGATCTTTTGGCCGTCGGCGAGGCGGTCATCAAGGTCTACCGCGACTTCGGCAACCGCTCCGACCGCAAGCGGGCCCGGATCAAGTACCTCGTCTTCGACTGGGGGATGCCGGCCTTCCGGGCGAAGGTCGAGGAGTACCTCGGCCGATCATTGGCCGACCCGAAGCCGGTCAAGGTCACGGAGGTCGACGACCACCTGGGCTGGCACGAGCAGGGGGACGGCAAGCTCTTCCTGGGCCTGCCGGTCGAGAACGGCCGGATCAAGGACGAGGGGGACTTCCGGCTCCTGACCGGCCTCCGCGCCTTCTTCGAGAAGTACCAGACGCCCGCCCGGATGACCTGCCAGCAGTCGATCCTCTTCGCGGACCTCGACCCGGCCTGGAAGTCGGACATCGAGGCGCTGCTGGAGGAACACGGGATCGCGCGGGTCGAGCGGTACTCGACCGTCCGCCGGTGGTCGATGGCCTGCCCGGCCATGCCGACCTGCGGCCTGGCCGTCACCGAGGCCGAGCGCGCCCTGCCGACGATCATGGACCAGCTCGAGATCGCCCTGACGACGCTGGGCCTGGAATCGGACCGGTTCACCGTCCGGATGACCGGCTGCCCCAACGGCTGCGCCCGGCCCTATAACGCGGACATCGGCCTGGTCGGGAGGTCGGCGACCCGGAACGAGGACGGCACTCCTGGGCCGGGGACGTACACGATCTTCCTCGGCGGCCGGGCGATCGGCGACCGGCTCAACGTCGAGTTCAAGGACTACGTCCCGTTCGACAAGGTCGTGCCCGAACTGGTGCCGGTCTTCGCCCGGTTCAAGGCCGAGCGGCGGGACGGCGAGACCTTCGGCGAGTTCTGCCACCGGGTCGGGGTCGAGGCCCTGGCCGAGGAGCCGGCCGAGGCGTAAGATCGGCGGACCGACGGTCGGCCGGACGAGCCTCTTCGTCTTCCTCCCTCTCCCCTCGCGGGAGAGGGCCGGGGAGAGGGGGCCGTCGTATTGCCGGCGGCTCCCGATTTCGAGAGCCAGCGGGCGATGCCAGGCCGGTTGACCCCTCTCCCCAACCCTCTCCCGCAAGGGGAGAGGGGGCCAGATCTTCCTCCCTCTCCCTCTGGGAGAGGGCCGGGGTGAGGGTCTTCCGACTAACCGGCGGCTTCCGCCAACCCAGAACTCGGAGACCTTTCCCCATGATCCCCGTCCTCCGCGACGCCGGCCTGTCGAAGCTCCTGGAGGGCGACGCCGTCGAGGCGATCGCCGAGGGGCTGGTGTTTACCGAGGGGCCGCTCTGGCTCCCCGACGGCTCGTTGCTGTTCCAGGACGTCAAGGCGGAGAAGTCGTACAGGGTCGGCCCCGACGGCAAGCTGGCCCTGCTCCGCGACAACACGGGCGCCGCCAACGGCCAGACGTTCGACGCCGAGGGGCGGGTCGTCTTCTGCGAGCAGACCGGCCGGCGGATCTCGCGGATGAACAGGGACGGGTCGAACGTCGAGACCGTCGTCGAGACCTGGCAGGGGGCCCGGCTCAACAGCCCGAACGACATCGTCGCCCGATCCGACGGGCTGCTCTACTTCACCGACCCCCCTTACGGGGTCGCCCCGGCCGATCGCCAGCTCCACTTCCAGGGGGTCTACGCGCTCGACGGCCTGGGCGTCCCCCGGCTGATCCTCGACGACTTCGAGAAGCCCAACGGGCTGGCGTTCTCGCCCGACGAGAAGACGCTCTACGTCTGCGACACCGCGAGGTATCACGTCCGGGCGTTCGCGATCGAGAAGTCGGGGAGCCTGGTCGTCGGCTCGGGGCGGGTCTTCGCGACGCTCGACCCCGGCCAGCCCGGCGGGCCGGACGGGATGAAGGTCGACCGCGAGGGGCGGGTCTACGTCGCCGTGGCGCTGGGCGTCTGGGTCTTCGAGCCCGACGGCAAGCTCCTGGGCATCCTCGGGCTCCCGAAGCGCCCGTCGAACCTCAACTGGGGCGGCCCCGACGGCAAGACCCTGGCGATCACCGCAGTCGACCACGTTTACCGGGTCCGGTTCAACGTCGCCGGGCTCGCGCCGCCGTTCCTGCCGAAGTCGGCCTGAGCGATCCGCGCTCGGCGCTGGTCAAACGTTGAAGGATTGGTTATCCTGGTCGGATAGCCGAGTGGGAGGCAGGCGCCGCCCCGCGTCCCGGCCGAGGGCCGGGGGAAGGCGGGCGTCGGATGCTGCCTCGGGGCGGGCCGGCGATCCCTGAATTTCGAACCATCGTCCGACGACCCACCGGGCCGGCCCGGGTCGTCATCGGGAGTTTTGCGTGGCCAAAGAGGAACCGATTCGCACCGAGGGCCGCATCGTCGAGGCCCTGCCGAACACCCAGTTCATGGTGGAGCTGGAGAGCGGGCATCGCATCCTGGCCCATATCGCCGGCAAGATGCGCAAGAATTTCATCCGGATCGTCCCCGGCGACCGGGTGACCATCGAGATCACCCCGTACGACCTGACCAAGGGTCGGATCGTCTACCGAGAGCGCTGAGCGCGGGCCGCTCAACGGGCCGCGTCGGTGCCCCCGTCGGGTTTTCCGTCGACCTCGGCGGGACCGGCCGGGTCGCGCGCCGGGGCCTGGGCGACTTTCCGGGGCGATCCGACCTTGAGGGTTGATCCCTTGCTATGTTAAAACGGTGAGGCCAGGACCCGAGACGGAAGGGGGAGACGACGCCACCAGGAAGGAAGGCCGATCCGTGATCGAACGCGACGTTGCTTCGATGCCCCGCCCCGCTGTCACCGAGAACGCCAGCCTCGCCCCGATCCACCCCTCCGAGAAGACGACGACGACCGAGTGGCAGGCCCAGCACGAGCTGGCCTGGCACCGGGCCGAGACCGAGCGCGTCAAGGTGCTCGTCGACTTCCTCGCCCGGCCGATCCACGCCCACGGCGGGACCGAGCCCGACCCCGACATCATCACCGCCTACAACCTCGCCGTCGAGGCCGCCCTCCAGGGCATCCGCCGGGCCACGACCGGCCGGTGATGGCCCGGAATCCCGGATCTCAAATCTGAAATCCAGGATTTCAGATTTGAGATATTCAAACAGTCACCTCGCCCGCCACCAGTCCCGAGGCGTCAGGCCCCCGGCCTCGCAGAGGGGGCCGATCGCCTCGCGGAACCGGGCGGCGTCGACGGGGTAGCCGGCGGTGGGCTTCAGCCCGGGGATTCGGGCGAGCCAGTGGGCGTTGAAGGCGTCCATCCAGTGCTCGCGGACCGCCTTGCTGACGAGCGACGCCAGCGCGACCAGGCCGTCATCGGCGTCGGCCCGGGGGACCAGGTCGAGCGTGAGCTTCCGGGCCGGCTCGACCACCTCGTAACGGCTCAGATCCGGGCCTTCCGGCCCCCGGATGACCTGCGCCTCGGGGAAGGCGCCGGCGAGGAGGTCGCCGTAGAAGTGCCGACCGCCGTGCTTGTCCCCCCGGATCGCGACCGATTGCCCCTCCGGCGTGGCCTCCCGGAGGTGGGCCAGGAGCCGGGCGAACGCGGCGAAGTGGACCAGGGCCTTCGAGCCGGTCGAGTCCAGCCCGTCGTTGAACCGTCCCGGCCCGACCACGACCGCCCGGACGTCGACCACCCGCCACGGGGCGCCCTCCAGCGGCCGGCGGGCCACGGTCGATTCGGCCAGCGAGCGCGACCGGAGGCACGGATACCTCGGGTCGCCCGAGTCGAGCCAGGGCGACAACTCGACCTCGTCGAGCGTCCCCGCGCCGAGCCCTTCCATCAGCCCGCCGAAGGTCTTCGGGACGACCCGGCCGGTCGCCGCCAGGGTCGCCAGCGCGGCGGAGTCGAGCCGGTCGCGCCCCTGGCCGCCCTTGTAGACCCGCTTCGAGTCGTCGACCCAGAGCCGGCCCGAAGGCCCGCCCGCGCGGGAGACGGTCGAAGGGAGGTCGCCCCAGACGTCGGGAGGCCGGTCGTCGGGACTTTCGGCGACCACAGCCGTCATCACCAGCGGCCCGAGGTTCGGCCCGTATCCCGCCTCATCGATCCCGGCCCAGCGCATGGGGTTCGGCCGCCCCTCCCCGAGATCAGAACTTCAACATGCCGGCGCTGGTGACGAGCATCACCGTGAGCCACTGCAAGAAGCTGCTGACCAGGACGATGAAGATCGTGAAGAACGAGAAGAGGACGGCCTCGGTCGTCTTCTTCCACCAGTCGCGCCTCGGCCCCCGTTCCATGTCGGCCTTGATGTGCGGCCGGGCGATCAGCGGCAGGGCGGCCTGGAGGGCGAAGCTGACCTGGAACCAGTAGAGGAGCGGCCGGAGGGCGCCGGCCTCGGCCAGCAAGATCAGGCCGAAGTAGCTCAGGCAGGCCAGGTCGATCTGGAGCATCACCTGGCCGGGCGTGTGCGACTTCAGGGCCCCCAGGGCCACGGCGGTCAGGATGATGCTGAGCACGAAGACGGCCGGGGCGTCGACCGTCAGATAAGGATAGCTGGAGGCCGGGATGTGATCGCGGGCCCTGGCGAAGAGCGCCGACGCCACGGCGGCCGTCACCACGGCCATCATCACCGTGGCCATCGTGAACCGGAACTTGCCTCGGAGCATTGAGCCTCCCGGAGTGCGAGCGGGTAGCCTTCTTCTACCCGCTACCCGCTACCCGCTACCCGCTACCCGCTACCCGCTGACTGCTCATGACGCCAGCGAATGCGGCTCCTCGGCGACTCGCCTCTCGGGCGTGAGCCAGATGGAGGCGGCGGGGCGGCCCTGGACCTCTCCGGCGAGCGAGGCGTAGTCCTCGGCCCCTCGGCTGGTGGGGGCGTACTGGAAGATCGACTGGCCGAAGCTGGGGCACTCGGCCAGGCGGATATTCCGCCTGATCCTCGTCCGGAAGACGGTGGCGTCGGCCCAGGGGGCGTTGGCGTGCTTGCGGCCGTCGAAGTAGTTGTCGAGGTCGTCGATCACCTCGCCGCCCAGCCGGGTCCCGGCGTCGTAGAGGCAGAGGACCACGCCGCCGACCTTGAGGTCGCGGTTGACCCGCTTGCAGACGAGGTTGATCGTCTCCAGGAGCTTCGAGAGCCCGTGCAGGGCCAGGAAGTGGGCCTGGAGCGGGATGAAGACCTCGCGGGCCCCGCAGAGGGCGTTGAGCGTGAGGATGCCCAGCGACGGCGGGCAGTCCATCAGGACGTAGTCGAACGGCTCCTCTTCGAGCATCGCGTCGAGCTGGTCGCGGAGGATGGTCTCGCGGCCGACCGTGCCGATCAGCTCGACCTCGGCGGCGGCCAGGTCGATGTGGCTCCCGCAGATGTGGAGGTTGGGCGCGACCTCGCGGCGGACCTCCTTGAGCGAAAGTCCTTGCGTCAGGACGTCATAGAGCGACGGGCCCGACCGGCCGGGCAGGAGCCCGAGGTGGAGCGTGGCGTGCGCCTGGGGGTCGAGGTCGAGGACCAGGGTCCGGTTCCCCTCGGCCGCAAGGGCGGCGGCGAGGTTGACGGTGGTCGTCGTCTTGCCCACCCCGCCCTTCTGATTCAACACAGCGATCCGTCGCATCGTAGGGTCCCTTCCTTGCGCGAAGCCCCGTTCCCCGCGCCCCAAGCCGTCCCCCCCTCGGAGCGTCGGGGGAGTCTAGACGAATCGCCGATCGGCGCGAAGGCGAAGTGGGGCGGGGTGATGACGGGGCAGTCGTCGCGGATTCTCGCGATTTCTGCCCCCCCCTCTCCCCCTGGGCTGACCGACCGACACTTTTTCGATTTTCGTCCGGAGCGGATTCTGACTCCCTCTC
>JAJYDH010000077.1 GCA_021777685.1 Planctomycetota bacterium
TCCCGCTCACCGTCTCCAGCGCCCGGTGGATCAGAGGCGTCCGATCGTAAAACGGGACGATCCGGACGCCCCGCTCGCGGAGGCCAGGGTCGAGCGCGGCGATCTTCTCCTTGATCCGACGAGTGACCTCCAGCGGGTTCTCGCCGACCCTCATCAGGACCACGCCGCCGACGGCCTCCCCGCCGTCTTTCTCCAGGACCGACCGGCGGAACGCCTGGCCGACCTGGACCGTCGCCAGGTTCTTGACCAGGATCGGCGTCCCGTTGCGCTGCGTGACCACAGTGTTCTCGACGTCCCGGACGCTGGCGATCCAGCCGACCGAGCGGATCAGGTACTCCGCGTTCCCCCGGTGGATCAGCCGTCCGCCGACGGCCGAGTTCGACCGCGCCACCGCCGATTCCACCTCGCCCAGGCCGATCCCGTAGCTCCGGAGCTTGTTGGGATCGACGTCCACCTGATATTCGCGAGGAGCCCCGCCCACGCTGGCGACCTCCGCCACGCCCGGGACCGCGCTGAGCTGATAGCGAACGAACCAGTCCTGGATCGACCGGAGTTCCCCCAGGTCCTTGCCGTCCCCCTCCACCGTGTACCAGAAGATCTGCCCGAGCGCCGTGGCGTCGGGCGCCATGTACGGGGTGACGCCCCTGGGCAACGTGGTCGAGGCGATCGCCAGCTTCTCCTGGACCCGCTGGCGTGCAAAGTAGTACTCGGTCTCGTCCGTGAAGATGATCGTGATCATCGAGAAGTTGAACTCGCTCGACGACCGGACCACCTTCACCCCGGCCAGCCCTTGCAGGCTGACCGACAGGGGATACGTCACCTGGTCCTCGATCTCCTGCGGGCTCCGGCCCATCCAGTCGGTGAAGACGATGACCTGGTTTTCCGACAGGTCGGGGATCGCGTCGACCGGCATCGTCAGTGCCGCGCGCACCCCGGCGATCCCGACCGCCAGCGCGGCCAGGATCACGAGAAATCGGTTGCGGATCGACCATTCGATGATGCGTTCGATCATGATTTGATTTTTGTAGGGTGGGCACTGCCCACCATCCTTCATTCTCCCGCCCAGACGCCATCGTTCACCGAAGTCGGTAAGATGGGGTTACGGTCCTCGAATGAACAGCCCCAGTCGATCGAATAGAGACCCGCGCGTACCCATTTCCCGAAGCTAGAGAAGGACCAGAGGTGGGGACAAGGGACTAGGCCATGCTTGACCGCATTATAATGAATATAATGGAGTACTTGTTCAAATTCCTCTTCGCTGTTCACCGTATGTTTCCAGAATCGCCGCTGCCAGACATCGCTCTCGCGATGCTTCCGTCGCGAATCCGACACATGGGTTGGAGACCCTCGTTCATCCCGGGAGGATCGCGTGAAGATGACCTTCAACCGTCCAATTCGGCGAGAGTAGTCGGTGTCGCCCCGAGGGAGCGACCAGATGAAGTGAACGTGATCGGGGAGCACGACCGCGCCAAGAACGCGGAATGGCGTCTCGCACATGACCTGACGGAGAGCGGCGCGAAGGTTTGACACCCGCTCGACCGATTCCAGGATTGGCCGACGTTGATAGGTGACGATCGTAAGGAAAAACGTTCCTCCGGGAACATAGGCGCGACGATAGTTAGGCATGAGCCTTGTCCCAATGGAAACGGAAACGGATTGGTGGGCAGTGCCCACCCTACATCTCTATCTTGCGATGGTTGAGGTTTCTCTCGCCGCCGCCCTTCCCGCCGGCTCCGGGGCCGGCTTCTCCCTGGAAGGTTCGGGCCGCGTCGAGGGATCAAGCCGGCTCTCGGCGTCGACGAGGAACGCCCCGTTGGCGACCACGGTTTCCCCCGGCTCCAGCCCTTCCAGGACCGGGAAACGGCCGCCGTTGCGCGGGCCGAGCACGACCTTGCGACCTTCGAACACCCCCGCCTCGACCTCGATATAGACCATCGTGAGTGCCCCGGTGTCGATCACGGCCGAGTCGGGAACGCTCAGGACGCCATCGACGGGCGGTGGGTCGAGCCGGGCGAGATACCTGGCGGGGCTCGCCAGGAGCTTGGGCGGGCAGGCCCCGCAGCAGGTCCAGACCTTCCGGCCGCCGGTCTCGGTCGCGACCGGGTCGCCCATCGAGCCGAGCTTGCCGCCCGTCACCGGGCATTTTTCCTGCTCGGCCACCGTTGGGTTCGTCCCGATCGCGGCCCTGGCCGGGGCGATCCGCCCCCGGAACATGGGCGTCTCGGCGATGGGCGTCTTCAGGGAGACCGTCGCGAAGAATCCGGGGCGGAGCTTGTGGCCGGGGTTGGCCAGGTCGTAGCGGACCTCCAGCGTCCTCGTGGCCGGGTCGAGGTGCGGCTGGAGGAAGGCGACCTTTCCCTTGAAGACTTCGCCGGGATAAGCCGCGACGGTCGCCTCGACCTCCTGGCCGACCCGGACCAGGCCCACCTGATCCTCATACACCTGGGCCTTGACCCAGACGGAGTGGAGGTCGGCGACCTCGAACATCAATTGCCCCTCGGAGACGTACTGGCCCTCGACGACCTCCTTGCGGACGACATGCCCCCCGATCGGCGCGACGATCGGCAGCGTGAACTCGGCCTTCCCCGACCGGAGGATCGCGTCGACCTGGGCCTGGGTCACGCCCATCAGCTTGAGCTTCTCGGTCGACAGGCCCACCATCTCCGAGGGATCGCCGCCCGCCGACCGCCCGACCGGGCCCTGGGCCCGCTTCTGGGCGAGTAGCAGCTCGCGGACGCCCTGGTAAAGCTCGGCGCCGTAGAGGTCGGCCATCGGCTGGCCGGCCTCGACCTCGACGCCGTTGAAGTCGACGTAAAGCCTCTCGACCCGCGCCATCCCCTTGATCTTGGAGGAGATCCGCTTGAGCCGGCGTTCGTCGTAATCGACCGTCCCGACCGTGGTCAGCGTCTCGGACATCGGCCCGTAAGCGACCGAGACGGTCCGGATGCCCGCCTGGCGGACCCGCATCGGAGCGAGCTGGACGCGGGCCAGGACCCCTTCGGGCAGGGGCGTTTTCTCCCCTTTGACTCGCTTCGAAAGCGGCATCCCGCAGATCGGGCAGGAGCCCGACTCGTCGCGGACGACGTTGGGATGCATCGGGCAATAAAATTCGGACCCAACGTGCGCCGCCTCGGCGCGATGGGCGGGCCTCATCCACTTTTCATAGCGATTCTGGATGGTATCCCAGTAGGCGAACGCCAGCCCCGTCGCCGCCAGCAAGGCCACGAAGCGGAGCCGGAGTTCGACCACCTTGATCACCAGCCGGATCTTCGACCATCGAGAACGCGGCGCACTCGAAGCCATCTCACACCCCCGGACCCAAAGCTCGGAACAAGCTTATTATCGCGATTCCACGACGATTCGAACCGTGAACCCCCGGTTTGTGGACGAGATCCACCAACTCCGGACGTCCTGGATCGATCGGAATGCGCGCGGCGGGTCAAATCTGGAGGTGTGAGTGCAGGAGATAGATCCGCGAGAGGGCCGGACCGGGCGGCAAGACGACGATCGGCCCGACTACGATCGGAGGATGGGTCATCCGAGCCGGGATCGACTCGGTCGGGAGGCTCTGTCCCGATCGGACATCCGCGCCTTTGCGCTCCGGGGTGGACGCCGGTGATGGGGGAGCTTCCGACCGGCAATCGCAGGTGGGAGGCTGACCAATCATCCGTCCCGATCGGGCCGGCACGCTGATGATGTTTACCGCGAGGGTCGGGGCGGAGCACGCCGATCGCGAGAGGCAGCAGCAATTCCGACCCATCCCGGCGCATCGACCGGGCATGGTGGAGGCCGGAGCTTCCCGCGAGGTCGACAGGACGAACAGGGTCGCCACGATGGCGAACCAGGCCGTCCGGAGGAATCGCGAATTCGAAGCCATGAGGTCTCCCTCGCCACTGCGAGAGTTTCCCAACATCTCTCATTAACTATAGCGGAAGGTCGATCCCTGGCAAGTCGGGGAAAATCTTCGGATTTGGTCAAAGGTGTGTTATTCCCTCGCCGTTCCCGCTGAATATCAAGGGCAGAGTTCGTCGCCGGCTCGATCGATGAGAAAGCCGGCCCGGAGCCGGTCCACCGAGGGGTCATCGAAACCAAATCGCACGGATGATCCCCGATCCGACGATTGGGTTCGTTTTGGACTGTTCTCAGGCTTTGCTCTTTCTCTCTCGCCGCAGAGACAGCTTATGGATGTATAGTGAAAATAGGTGATCTGAGATATCAAATCCGAGATCTCTAATTTTCCTACCCTCCCAATAGTCCCATAAATAGTCTCCGCGACAAGCGTTTATGTGCAAAGCCCGGTTGACCATGAGCTGAGAGGGTTTGGTTCGAAATTCGATGGGTTCGACTTGGAGATGTCACGGCCATCGGTCCCGGGTCGTTGGCTTAGAGTGGGAGATTTGAGAAGGAGAGAACGGCCATCGAAAACGGCGCAATCCGAAAAATCAACCCAAGCAGACCACGTGGTCCGACCGATAAAGGTCAATGATTCGGCATGCGCGCAGTCCTTCTATCGGGCTCGGGTGAGATCGTGACCAGACGTGGGCTTCTGATCATCTGGGTTTTGTGCTGGCTGACTTCGTCCGGCTGCGCCCTGCCTGCGCCCCGTCCGGAATATGTGGAGGTCGTCCGAAACCTCCGATCGGCCGAGAAACGGCCTCCGGCCTCGATCCCCCCCGACGACCCGCTCGCGACCGCGCTCGACCCCGCCCCGACACCGGCCGACCTGCTCGGCCCCCGGGCCGTGGACGACTTCATCCGCCGGGCCCTGGCCGAGAACCGGAACGTCCAGGCGGCGCGATTCAACGTCCTGGCGATGGCCAGCCGGATTCCCCAGGCGACCGCCCTCGACGACCCGATGGTCTCGAACACCATCTACCCGATCCCGAGCGTCGCCCCCCAGTATTCGTTGATGGGTTACAACCCGTATAACCTGATGCTCTCGCAGCAGTTCCCCTGGTTCGGCACGCTTCGGCTCCGTGGCCTGGCGGCCGACGCGGACGCGAAGGTCGCCCTGGCCGAGCTGGCCGCGGCCGAGTTGGAGGCCGTCGCCTCGGTCAAGCGGGCGTATTACGACCTCTATTTCAACGAGCGGGCCGAGGTGATCCTGTCCGATAACCGGCGGCTGGCCGGCGACTTCGTGACGATCGCCCGCGAACGATTCAAGACCGGCGGGACGAGCCAGCAGGACGTCCTCCGCGCCGAGGTCGTGGTGGACGATCTCGATCGCGAGCTGATCCGGACCCGACAGTCGACCACGGCCGCCCGCGCCGACCTCGCCCAGTTGCTCCACGTCTCCCCCGAATCCGAACTCAGAACCCTGCCCGAAATCCCCTTGTCCGGCGTCCCTGTCGAGGTCGACCGGCTCTACCGCCTGGCCGTCGCCTCTCGACCGGAGCTGAAGGGCCGGCTTTCCGCCATCGAACGCGACGAGAAGAACGTCGAACTGGCCCTCAAGAAATACCGGCCCAACGTCACGCTCGGCCTATCCTATATGGACATGGAGAAGACCAACGCCGTCACCCCGAGGACGGCCGGGGGCTTCCCCAACGTCGGGCTCTTCGTGGGCTTCAACCTGCCCGTCTACCAGAAGAAGCTGGCGGCCGGCGTCTGCGAGGCCCAGGCCCGCGCCATCGCCGACGCCAAGCTCTACGACGCGGAGCGCGACTCGACCTATCGCGAGATCAAGAACCTCATCACCCAGGCGAATTCGCAGAAGTCGATCTCCGACCTCTTCCGGGGCTCGATCCTGCCCAAGAGCCGCCAGGCCCTCGAAGCCTCCATGACCGACTACCAGGCGGGGAACGTCGATTACGTGACCCTGATCACAGCCTGGCGCGAGGTCCTTCAGGTCGAACTTCAACTGGCGCAGGTCGAGGCCGAGCTGGGCAAGACCCTGGCGACCCTGGAGCGGACCGTCGGCTGTCAGCTCAACGACCATCCTCCCCGAATCCCGGACCCACCGGCGGTCCCGACGATCCCACCCCCCTCGGAGGTAGCCGGACCCTTCCATCGGGAATGAGGAGCCCCCCGGACGTGTCCCTGATCGATGGTCGGCTTGCCCGATCCTCCGAAATGTGTTACCAGGTCCGGCGTTGATGTTCCGGCGCCAGGAAGGCGCGACCCGGACATCCCGACCCGACCCGACCCGTCGGCCAGGAGTCTTCTCATGGACGAGAACAAGGCGGAGATCACGCGAAGGCGCCGCGTCGCGACGGCCCCGGTCCTCGAGTCCCTGGAAGGCAGGCGGCTGATGTCCGCCGCTCCCGCCCAGGTCGGCATCAAGGAAGTGGTGAAAAGCGGCTATAACCAGTTGAACATCACCGGGACCAATAAGGGCGACAAGATCACCATCGACGACAACGGGTCGAACACGCCGGGGAATGTGACCGTCACGCTCGGGGACGGGACGACCTACACGTCCCACGCCGCCGTCTCCGTGATCGAGCTTCAGGACGGCTCGGGGGCCGACAACGTCACGTTCAACCTGACGGGCACCCTCGTCGCCCCTCAGAGCGTGCTGCTCAGCCTCGGCGCCGGCAACGATCATTTCACGGGCAATATCGCAGGGGCCATCGACTCGACGAACGGGCTCGACCTGGAAGTCTACGGCGGCGCGGGCAACGACATGCTCAAGGTCAATCAGACCGGCCCGACCCTGGCGGGAGCGTTCGTCCCCTACCTCGAAGGCGACGCCGGCAACGACACCCTTGTCTACAGCGGGACCGGAACGATCGCAACCGGCGCATCCGTCACGCCGGAATTCTCGGGAGGGGCCGGCAACGACAAGATCAACGCCACTTACTCGGGGCTGATCGACGGCAATTATATCTACAACCTCTCGGCCGACGGCGGTGCCGGCAACGACAACATCGTCTACAACGTGAATGTCGCGGCGGGCTCGACGGGCTCGGTCGGGACGAGCGCCAGCACACCGGCGGCCGTCGAGGGCGGAGCCGGGAACGACAAGATCCACTTCGCCGTGAACGTGGACCCCAACGCCCCCGCCGCCCAGATCAACGCGGTGGCGATCGGCGGGGCGGGCAAGGACACGGTGGCTCGGACCGCCAACGTCCTCGGAGATCCGTCGGACGAGAAGATCTCTCTCATCGCCTGAGATCAGGCCGATCGGAGCGAGGACCAGCGGAAGGCCGGACGGGCATGGAGGGCAGTCCGGTAGTTGACCGGTCTGCCCGAGGGTCGATCCGCACTCTCGAACGAGAGCTGGTAAGCGTAAGTGATTTCGGCGGGATGGTTTAAGCGAGAGCCACTGCTCGGACTCGAACCGAGGACCTACGCTTTACGAAAGCCAGCCGGAGAACCGATTTTCACGGCGTCGGAGCCTTACTAGGTAAGACTTTACAGTAATCGCAACGCTTTCGCAATCGGTCTCCTACCATCGCGTTTTTTCGCGTCTGGGGGTGGTAATCGTGGCGAAAAGTGGTAGTGGTGGTAGTGGTCATTTGCATCGGACGTTACGGGTTTAGTTTAGAAGCGACCTTAGAACAGGGGTTTCCTCGCGATGATGCTCAACGAAACCAATCCGACACGGCGAAAGTTCCTCGGGACGATGGCGGCCTCCTTTGGTGTTCTGGCGACGAGGGACGTCTCCGCCCAGGCCCCGGCCGTACTCCCTCGAAAGAGCGCCAAGAATCTCAGCGAGGCGGAATGGGCCACCCTGGAGCGTGGGGTGATGGCCATGAAGGCGATCCCCAAATCTTCGCCGGTCTCCTGGTGGTTTCAGGCCAACATGCACGATTACCCCATGTCGGAAACCGGGCCAATCTACGAAGGTTGGGGAGGCTGCCAGCACGGGAATTGGTGGTTCCTCCCTTGGCATCGCGCGTATTTGTTCTACTTCGAGAGGATTTTCCAGGCGTATTGCGGCGATCCCAACTTCCGGCTTCCGTATTGGGACTGGACCGATCCCGAGCAACAATCCCTCCCACCTCGGTTCCTCGACCCGCGCAGCCCACTTTACGAGTCGGATCGGAAAGACAACATCAACCAAGGCGGACCAATCAACCCGACAGCGGTCAATTGGCCATTCGTGTCCGGACAGTCGGTCTACTCAACTCCGTTGCCTGAGCAGGGATTTGGCAGCCAGGCGGTCGCTACGCCCGGCGATAACAAGAACCACGGGGCGATGGAGGCCCTTTGCCATGACCTGGTTCACGACCAGATCGGAGGCTTGATGGGTAGCCCCGAGACGGCCGCCCAAGATCCGATATTCTGGCTCCATCACGCCAACGTCGATCGCTGCTTCGGTGCCTGGTTGCGGGCCTATGGGGGGAGCAATCTCCCATCCAACTCGACGTGGCGCAACACACCCTTTCCTTTCTACGGTCCACAAGGCACCAGGGGGTATGATTACCCTTATAAAATGCTGAATACCCCGAACCTTGGCTATGTTTACGAAGATTATCCACCCATCCCGAGGCGGGTTTTCGCGGCGGCACCGTGGGCCCTCCAGCAACAGACCGCCCAAAAGGTCGTGGTCTGGTCGGCACCTCCGGCCACAAAGACGCTGATCGCTTCCCAGCAGCCTCCGAGTCCGGAACTGACCAGCAAGCCGCTGACGGTCACGTTCGCGCCCGACGAGCGTGGTAAGGCCCGTGTTGCGAAGGCTGTGACCCCGCGAGTCATCGCGGCGCCCGCCCCCGGCGTTGCACAACCGCCGCCGACCGCCGGCCATACGATTCAGGTTGTCATCGATGACATCCGCTTCGACAAGTCGCCGGGCAGATCATACGAACTTTACGTCAATCTCCCGGACCCCTCGGAGGCCAAAGGTCCCGGTAGCCTTTACTACGGGGGCAGCCTGTCATTCTTCGCGTTGTCCTCGCGTTCCCACGGGCATGCTGGGCACGGCATGGAAGCCCAAAACGGAGGGAAGACGGCGACGATCGACATCACCGATGCTGCCGCGAGGCTGAACGCGGCGGGGAAACTCGGAAACGAGATCAAGGTGACGCTGATCGAGCGTTCGAGTTCACCGAAACCGGGAGTCGCCGCCGCGCCCGCCGGGAACAACCCGCCGGCGCGCAGGGTGACCATCGGATCGATCAAATTGCAATATAGTGGCGACTGAGGACTGTCGGCCGGCGAAAAATTTCCGAATAATTGGAGGAAGTATTTGGTGAATATATCCGGGGTGAACGGGATGTCCTTCACCCCGGACCGCACCGGTCGATCTACAGCAGTCCCTGAGAGTGGTGGGCAACAATGCAATCGACGAATCGAAACGCCGTCCCGATCGAAATCGCGAATTCGCTGAAAACGCTTCCGATCGCGAGCAAGACCACGGGCGCGAAGACCTATCACCCCGCGTCGCGCTCGCTCTCCGTGATCCTCGACAGTTTGAGCCAAGATCCTGCCGTGCAGACGCTGCCCGAGTTCCTGATCGGCGAAGCAATCCATCAGGCGGGCAATCCTGATGGCGGTATGGTCCGCGTGTATTATCGATTTTCCAGTTTCGATGATGCCGCTGCGGCCTATGCGGAGCCACTCATCTAAGGTCTCGTCCCAGATTCGCAGACCTGTGCGGATCTAGTCGATTCACTTTGCTGAATGCGCGGAACCCTGGGGATCGAGGCTCATGGCCCGGGTTCCGCATCCTTGTCCTTAAAGTATCTGGCGATGTCCGACCGCCGGAACCATCGCTTCTTGCCGATCACCCGGACCGGCAACGGGAAGCCGGCCAGTTTCTTCTGAACCGCCGCGACGATGTCGCGGGTCGGGAGCCCGTAGACTGCGGAAATCTCCTTCTGGTCCATCAGTTTGGGTTCGGCCTCATCCTTCGCCGTTCGTCCCATTGCCGACCCCTCCACTGGCCAACTTCCGGAACACGGCCGTCATGAAACGCTCGACCTTCACCCCAATCCCAGGCGACACACTCTCCCGGTTGCCCGCGCAGTTCAGGGCCCGGATCTCCTCGGCCATGATCCAGGCCGCGACGTCGCTCGGCCGGGTCAGTCCCTCGATGACGAGGAACGTCGGCATCCCCAGGGCGGCGCAGGCCCGGAGCGTCGTCCGTCCCCCGGACGAGTCCATGTCGCCGAACCACACCGTTCCGTCGCTGTCCCGGACATTCGCCCGCGTCCTGGCCGGATAGCCGGGTCCGGGCACTCGACCAGCCCGTAGCCGGCCAGCCACGGCGCCGGCCCGTCCTCCGTCTGCCAGCCTTTCGCCGCCCAGCCGCCCGTGGGGATGCCGAAGGCCCTGGCGGCGCGGAGCCCTCCCTGATCGGCACCCGTCTGGCCACCGGAGCGGATCATTTTCAGGTTGGTGAGCCTTCCCGAATCTTTATCCGGCATTCCGACTTCCAGGCCAAGGTCGCCCAACTCGCGAGCGCGACACAGGAAAGCAAAAGGCTCGGGGGTTCGGGGACGGGGGTGGCGGTCGTGATAAGCAGCCCATCCGCTCCTCGGGCGCCATCGTCGCTCGCCCTCGCGGTGAAGCCAGGGCCCCCGCCGCCGCCCGATAGGATCACCTGGCCGCCGGAGAGGTCGAGCCCGGACGAACCGGCCTGAATCAAAACCTCACCTCCGCCTCCGCCTCCTCCACCCGCATAGTACGAGTAATTCGGAAAGTTCGTCCCAGACCCTCCCGCCCCTCCCTGGACGTCCAGCGTGCCGCTCAGACTGACCTCAGCCGCGTGGATGTAGATCCCTCCGCCACCTCCGCCCCCGGACCCGGCGGTGAAGGCATCGCCGCCGATGGCGTCCACCTCGCCCGAGATGATCAGGCCCAGCACGGCTCCCAGTTCGATCGCGCCACCGCCCCCACCGCCAGAGATTGAGATGGAGCCGAATCCCCCTGGGGCTCCGAGTCCGCCCCCCTGTAGACTCGTCGCGAGATTTTCGATCGCGGCCTCCCCCGACCCTCCCGGCACCTGGGAAGAGTCCGAAAAAGTGACGGTGCCTCCTGATCCCCCGGCCGCGCCGCCACCTCCTCCGCCCCCGCCAGAGGTAGCGTCAAGGTAGGAACCGGGGCCGGTGGAATACGCGCCGATATTCCCGCCGGTCCCGTGATCGGAGAGGAGAGCCGCCCCCGAACCCATCTGGTGCGCGAAAGCCGAGACGCTCACGAAACCGGCGATGACTTCCGAGGAGCGCGAGAGCAGGGCGATGGGCAGCGTCCCGAACCCCTGGGTGGCCCTGATCGTGGCTCCAGAGGCGACCGAGAGAGAGTCGAAGTCAAAGACCGCCACGCCGCCCGAGAGGACACCCTTGAAGGTCATGCCATCGCCGCTGAGCGTCGGGCCGCCGGCAGCGGTGGTGTCGATCGTGTAAGACCCTGCCCCCAGAGCTGCCGCGCCGAGAGAGTTGAAAGCGGTGGGGTCGAGTTGCCCCCCGAATGCTCCCGGCCCGCCCGCAGCGGCGACGACGACGGCGAGCAGGATAATTCGGGTCGCCTTGCGTTCCATCAGGATTAATCTCCCCACTAGTTTCCCGAAACGGCAGCGAACCCAGGCCGGAAGTAGGGGAGCATGCTATCCAGTGCGTGGAGCCAGCATCAATAGCTGCATGGCTGATTGTTTTTATAAACTCGATCGCGAAAAGTGTCCGGTCATTTGTGGCGCGATACCGTCCGCTCAAGGTTGCGTCGGGGGGACTTTATCGATTCCTGACAAGGTCACGTCCCGACCTGCGTTCTGGTTCAGTCCCCATCTTGCGGCCGGTCGTAGTAGTCCTCGAAGTCTCGCCGCTTGTTCCTGGCCTCGATCAGTTCGACGATCAGCGCCAGCCCCTCGGCCAGCGCCGGGCCGAGATCCTGGCCGAGCCCAGTGGCCCGGTACATCCGCGCGATGATGCCCTGCTCTCGCTGGGTGGCCCCTCGCGGGGTGGGATGGTTCTCGTAATCGGCCATCGGATCTTCCCCGGCGATGCCCCTGTGCTCGAATGACCCCGCCATCGCTCCTTATACTGCACAAGAACTGAACACGAAACGGCTCGGCACCCTCATCCGAGGGTGCCGGCCGTCGATGGTCGGGGGTGGTGCGGGCGGCGATCGGATCGGTTTGAGCAGGCCCGGCCCGGGATGACCTCCCGGGCCGGACCCTCACTCCTCGCCTGGGCGGCCCTTCATGACCGGCCCATGCTCCGATCGGCCGTCACCACCCGTCGTGGGCGGCCATCGCCTCGCGCCCGATCCCGGCCGGCCGGCCCGGGGCGGAGACCACCAGCCGGGTCAGGCCGTGCTCGCCGAGCCGGTCGAGGTCGACCTCGAACCCGTCCGGCAGGGCGACGAACTTCGTCCCGTCCTTGCTCATGAACCAGTGGACCCGGTCCGGGTCGTCGCCGTCGGCGGACGCCAGGCGGATGGCCTCGATCATCGCCTCCTCGGCCTCGTTCTCCTCGTCGATCGCCTCGCCGATCTCGCTTTCGAGCGCCCAGACCCGCGCCCGGTCCTTCTTACCGTCGAGGTTCTCCAGGATGTCATTATTGACTTCCTGAATCTCCCACCGCCTCGCCACCGTCGCCAGGAGGTAGCCGGCGGCGGCCTCGGCCCGGTCGATCGCGCGGGCCCGCTCCGCCGACACGCCCTCGGCCGCCGGAGCCGCCATCGTCCGGGAGGCCGTCGTCGCGGCCAGGCCGCCGCCCAGGATGGCCCGGAGGAGCGACCGGCGCCCCTCGGCCGGCCCCCGGCGGGGCTTGCGGGTCAAGAAATTGGGGCGGGCGGCGAATTGCTGTAGAATTGACATCACGGTCTGTCCTTCCTGAAAGTGGGGCGGGATCGTGTCCGAGGGCCGGGGGAGCTGCGAACTTCCCCGGTCCTCACTCGTTTCTGTCGCCCGTTTCGGCCCTCCGAGGGCCTCATCGGCGGGGCGGACAGCCCCGGACGGGCGGGGCCACCCAGGCTGGTGGGCGGCCCCTCGGCGTTGACGTTCAGGTGGTCGTGTACCTTCCCGCCCGGAGGGCGTAGATCCCGGCCGGTGTGAGGCGGATGTAGCCGGGGGCGTCCATCCGGTCGAGGTACCTGTAGGATTCGTGGTAGATGACCTCCACCAGGCACGCCTCGACCAGCCGGGCGACGACGTGGGGCCGCCCGATGTCGGGGATGATCCGGCCGGATTGCGAGAGCCGGGCGTTCTCCAGGAAGAACAGCCGGGCGTTGGGCCGACCGGGGGCGTCGAGCACGGACCGAAGGATTCGCCCCTCCTCGGAGCTGAGGGGCCTCACGACCGGCTCCGCCACTCCCTGGGCGGCCGGATGGTTGTCCTTGCGGGTCCTGCGGGCGGCGTCGGCGGTCCTGGTGTTCTTCCTGGTCCTGGTCGCGGGCATGGGTTGGGTTCCGTCGGGGGTCGAAGGTAGGGGTTTGGTCCGGGCGGGAGACGGTCCCCCGCCCGGGTCGGGTGTCGCGTCAAACCAAGTGTCCGGCCTCGATTCGCTCGATTGGGTGGAGGGGGTCGAGGTCGGGATACATCGCGGCCCAATCCTGATCCTCGATCGAGTCGATCCAGCCTTCAAGCTCCTCCCGCTCGGCATCCACCCTGGCGGTGTTGCCGGCAAGCCAGCCGCGATAGAATGCGACCAGCCGGCCGAAATCCCAGCCCTTCGGGGCCGCCGCGTTCTCGCCGGCCCGGCCAAGTTCCCAGCCCATCCGCTCGGCGTCTTCCTCAATGGTGGGGGCGAATCCGACCCAGGCGGTCGGGCGGCCCTCGGCCTGGCGGGGCTCGATCCGGTCTAGGGCGGTCGAGACGAGGACGGCCGCCCGGGGGGTCAGGGCCTTCCAGCGATAGCCGGCCGGGGCATCCTGGAAGAGATCCGGGTTGGCCAGCGCCGGCTCGGCCTGGTCGGCTGCCCAACTGCTGAACTCCCGATCGCCCATCGTCAGGGCCGGCTCGATCGGATCGGCCTCGGGCCCGAGCCCCCAAGGCGTGTCCGTCGAATCATCCCAGGTGTCCCAGGATTCGCCGGGGTCGATCTCGGAGACGCGGCAGGCGCGGCCCTCGATGGTCAGCGTGGTCGTCTTGGCGACCGGGGCCGGGGTGTGTAAAATTGTCATGGGCTTCGATCCTTTCCTCATCGCTGGGGTGCAGGGTTTCGGGTCCACCGGGCCGGTCGTGGCGACAACCACGACCGGCCCACTCTCGTTTTCAGGCGGTCGCGTTGCGACGGTCGATGATCGCGGCGGCCGACCGCTCGCACTTGAGGTTGTGGCGGGCGATGGCGACCGTCCGGCGGGCGGCCCGGATCGCCGGGGCTTCCTCGCGGGGCGCCACGCTCAACAGGGCGTTGGCGTGCGCCAGGACCGCATCCAGCCTGGCCAGCCGCACGTCGCGGAGCCGGGTCGCCCAGGCCACCTGGCGGGTCGAGCCTTCCAGCCTGACCGGCCCGGTCGTGAGCCCCGCGACGGCCATCGGCATGAACTGACCGCCCGCGTAGAACAGCCCGTTGACCGGGGACACCGCACCACCCTTGGGAGCCCGGTTCGGGAAGCGGTCGGCCTTCGGGGCGGGGCTGGTCATCTCGGGTTCCTTTCAGGTTCGGTGTTCCTCGTCTCGACAGGTTCATAGTACAGCTTAGTCAGTACCGGGTCAACTGGATACTGACGAATTTTTACAAAGTCAGTACGATGGATCGACTCGACCGTACCCTTGCGGTATAGTTGAAGCGGGAGGTACACCCAACATGGCGAAGAAGAAGACGCCGGAACCAGCGCCGGCCGGGGCCACCAGTCCGGGGCCTCGGCGAACTGTCTTGACGATCAAGGGGACTGAAGAATGGAGAGTTTGGCTTGAACAGCTCGGGGAACATCTCCGGACACCAACCTCGACGATCGTTGACCACGCCCTGGTGCGTTATGCGAAGGAGGTGGGATTCGGGAAGGAGGCACCGAAGCGTTGATCTACTTCATCAAGTCCCCCGACGGCCCCATCAAGATCGGGACGACTATCCGCATCGTCCAACGGCTTAAGGATCTGATCGCCGAGCATGGCCCGGGGCTCGAAGTCTTGGCCGTTACCGATGCCCCACCTGTGTTCATCCGGCCGTGAGCCGGCCGGCGCTCAGGATCTTCATCGTGACCGACCTCGCAATCCTGTTCACCTACCATCGCGACGACGACGCGACCCGTGACCATCATGCACGGCTCGTTTCGCTCAATCCGGGCGTGCCGATCGTGCCGCTGGTCGATGGGGGCGATGCCTTCATACCCGGCACGTTTGACGTTGCCGGTGAGCCGTGGCGCTGGGGGGCGGATCGGAATCCGTGGGCGAACTGCGATACGATCTGGTATCGCTGGTTCCTCTCGTCGGCCCGGGTCGATGCCGCTCGCTATGTCGTCGTCGAATGGGACGTGCTCACCTATGTTCCGCTGAGAGACTTCCTCGGTCCCGTCTGGGATGCTGACCTGGCCGCACCGATGCTCGTCACCCCAGAAATGACACCGTGGGTTTGGTGGGAGCAAATCCCGTCGCTCGGCCCGATGGCCGCCCACGCGGCCGGGGCGTTGCCGCTGGCCCTTTCGATGTATTCCCGCCGGGCACTGGAGGTCATCTCCCGGACCCGGCTCGATTGCTTCAGCGAGCTTCGCGTCGGCACCGAGGCCCGTGCCGCCGGCCTCAACTGTGCCGAAATCCCCGGAGCCCGGCGGACGGTCGTGTGCAATGAGGCCGAGATCGACTGGGCGGCCGATACTGGGGTGTACCATCCGGTCAAGCGGTGCCGGCCGATCGACAGGGACGCCGGATTTCATTAAAATCCGATAACTCGTGAAAAATTACTACTCGACTACGATTGGATAATTCGTACAATAGAATGGTGGATCGATCGTCTTGTCTGGTGACGGGACCGCAACATGGTGATAACTGACATGCCAGCCACGGATGTTTGGATTAGCTTGTCGATGGCGCGGCGGCTTCTCGGCGTTGGGCCCCTGACCCTCCGCCGCCTGATCGACAGCCGAACGCTCAGCGTTCGGCATGTCAAGGGCGGGCGCCCTCGGGTGGCGCGGGCTGACGTCGAATCCCTGTTGGAGCGATCGACGCGACCAGCGGAGGCAAGATCATGACGACCTCGGCTCCGGTCTTCATGGGTGGCTTTGACGTCAGCCAGGCCACTTGCACGATCAACGGCATCCCTTGCGCCGAGGGCGTGCGTGACTACTACGAGGGGGCCGACCGGCAATCGGGCCCCGACCTTTCCAAGACGTATTACTGCGCGTGGGCGGATCGATTCAAGGTGGCCAACGCCTGCCTCGGGCTCTCAACGGCCGTCACCAAAGGGGGGGCGATAACGTTCCTGCCCCCCTTGCAGCATCCTGAGATTTTGACGTGCTATTGCAGCTCGCTGAGGATTTCTGGCTGCGGCAAGCCATTTCAGGGCACCTATCAACTCGCCTTCCCCGTCGCAAAGATCACCATCGGTTTCAAGGCGTACCCGTGGTCATTCCAGGGTTTTAACGAAGACCCCCAGGGGTTGCAGAATATCGACGCGGCCACGTCGTTCGTCTACGCGCGCCAGGAAATCGACCAGGGTGAGGAGACTCTTGAAGTGCCAGCGTCGGCACTCCTCATGAATGGGGCCGCCCCGGCACGCGGCATGTCCGTGGCATTCGCCCATGTCGTCATGAGGATCACATTTGAGAGGATGCCGTTCCTACCCGTCAACACGATCCAAATATATAACAATGTCAATGATAGCACATTCCTCGGATGCGCGCGTGGGCATGTGAAGTTCCTGGGCTCTCAGACCCGGCGGTCGGCGCAGTCTGACGGATCGGCAACCCAGTCTCTCACCAACACATACGCATACCGGCCCATCGCGGACTGGAATTATTTCCCCAACCCCTACGCGAGGTCGTGTCCTAACTCTGTAGCACGACGGGGAAGCTGATCCATTCACGCATCGTCCATACATGATCGGCCAGCCCGGCGGCCATCGCCGGGGTCCGCCTCCGCCAACCTCCCTCCCCG
>JAJYDH010000078.1 GCA_021777685.1 Planctomycetota bacterium
ATGGATCCGGCCGTCCAGGATCAGCTTTTCGAGGGCGAGCTTGGCGGTCTCGCGGCGGACGTTGTCGAAGGCCGAGACGATCACGATGCCCGGCGTGTCGTCGACGATGACGTCGACGCCGGTCGCGCGCTCGAAGGCGCGGATGTTCCGCCCCTCCCGGCCGATGATCCGCCCTTTCATGTCGTCGGTGGGGATGTCGACGGTGGAGACGGTGGTCTCGGCGGTGTGCCCGGCGGCGTAGCGCTGGATGGCGGTGATGAGGATCTCGCGGGCCCTGGCGGCGGTGGTCTCCTTGAGGTGCTGCTCGTGCTTGAGGATCAGGCCCCCGACCTCGTGGCTCAATTCGTCCTCGAGGCGCCTCAGGAGCAGTTCCCGGGCCTCCTGGAGGTTCATCTGGCCGATCCGGTGGAGGGCGTCGCGCTGGTCGACGAGGAGCTGGCGGACTTCCAGGTTGCGCCGGGTCAGCTCCTCTTGCTGCTCGGCGAGGTAGCGCTGGACGTTCTCGAAGTCGCGTTCCTTCTTGTTGATCATGTCGAGCTTCTGGTCGAGCAGGTCGGCTCGCTTCTCGAGCCGCTTCTCCTGCTCCCGGAAGCCCTTGCGGGCCTCCTCGGCCTCGTTGTCGAGCTCGACCCGGCGGCGGAGTGCCTCTTCCCTGGCGAGGTACTCGGCCTCCTTGCGGACGTCCTCGGCGCGGCGATTCCCCTCGGCCAGGATCGCCGCGGCCTGGTCCCTGGCCGTGCGCAGCCGGAGCCTGTTATAGACGAGCAGACCGCCGAATCCGCAGGCGATCCCGAGGATCAGCCCGACGAGGCCCGCTATGGTTTCCCCAACCACGTCCGTCCTAGCCTTTCCTTTATGTTGCGCCGCAGCACGACCCGGCCGGGGCGATCGGCCCGGACCCGGCCGGGCCCCTCGGGATGGACGATCCGCGAAGGCATCGGCGCCATCAAATCACACCGGCGCGGCGGGACGCCGGCCCTGCTCGTCCGGAGATCGAGTGCAACGGCCGGCGGGGCCCGGCCGGGCGCCGCCGGCCCGCAGGGCCGCTCGCCTCGAATCGGCCGCCACGATCGAGGGTCGAGGCCGATCCCGGTCGAGAAGCGGGATGGGATGGCCGATGGCGACGCTCGAAGGCCCGGCCGATCAGGCCGACCATCAGCGCCAGACCCATCCAGAAAACCCAGGCCCCGAGACTCCCCAAATCGACTTCCTCCGAGAGTGGGACGAGCAGAAGTGTCGTTTTTGAGCGCCGACCCGTCGCGAAAGGGCGGACCCGGATTGAACCCCGGACTCCCGAAGCTCGGCCGAGACCGTCACGCCCTCCGAGGCCGAGCGGTCGAAATGCAAGGAGATTGGATGCAGGATCGGGAGAATCGACACCCGTCGGCGAAACCAACGTGTCCCGGATCGACCGATCTTCACGGCCCCTCGACCGTCGCCCTGGCGATGATCGTGGGGTTAATTCGTCATCCTACCAGAACCGCAACGGCAATCAACCGCCCGCCGTGGGGCGACAAGGCCCGCCCCACGCCCGACCGGCACGGATTCGGCGAGGGCCTACGCTCCGGACTCGGGCGGCGGAGCCCGGAGGCGGGGACCTCGACTCGTCTCCGCCGGCCGGCCGCGAGCCATCCGAAACACGCGGCGCATGAGGATGCAAGGAGCATGGCCGAGAGGAAACTCATGCGGCGGCGGATGGTCAACTCTCGCCCCCAGGGTGCCGGTCGCCCGGCCCGTCGGATTCGCCTCAGCTCAGCTCGCGTTCCGCTGCTCGGCGATCCGCTTGAGGCTCCGGCGGGCCTTGGCGAGGATGGGGCCGACGGAATTCTCGGGGATGCCGAGCTGCTTGCCGATCTGGCGGTAGTTCAGGTACTTCAGGTGATAGAGACGGACGACCTCGGCCTCGCGCTCGGTCAGGTGCGCGAGCATCCGCTCGACCTCCTCGGCGGCGATGATCGGCTCGGTCTCGGCGAGGCTCTCGTCCTCCAGGCTGGAGCGATGGGCGTTGGAGTGCCCGAGTTCGGCCTCGCGGAACCGCTGGATGATCGCCCGGACGCAGACCCGCCGGGCGACCACCGTCAGGTAGGTCGGCAGCGAGCTGTTCCCCTTGAACTGGCGGAGCACCTTGTAATCGTCGTCGACGATCTCCAGGAAGATGTCCGCGGCGACGTCCTCGACGTCGGCGTCCGTCAGCGGCACGCTCCGGGCGTGGGCCACATGGTGGATGACGTGGTAGATCAGGCCCATGTAGCGGTCGACGAAGTCGTTCCAGGCCTTCGGCTGATGGCCCAGGCAACGATCGAGCAACTGTTTGTCGATCTCGCGAAGCGGCACGGACGGACCTCCTCATCCAGGCTCGGGATGGGTTGCCTCCGCCGGTCGGTCATCCCTCGGGGGAACAAATCCCATTTCCCTATTCTACCTCATCGATAGGAGAGAACAAGCAAGCCGACCAAGGAATCCCAGCAATCATGCAATCGCGCATGGTTTGGTGTCACCTCCCTACTCTCGGGATTCCGCCCGGGAGGGGCCCCGATTCCGATTCCGGTCGGATGGCCCGCCGGTTAGAATCGGCATTGAGAGACGGGTCCCCTCGACGCAAGAGCCTGGCCAGTCAGTATCCCGATCGCGCGACGGTCTCGGCGGGGATGACGGGTGCAGCCGGCGGCCAATTCCAGGAGCGTTGCCTTGGATCTTCCCAAAGGTCCCCCGAGAATCCTGATCGCCGACGACAATTTCCAGAACGTCGAGCTGCTCGAAGCCTACCTCGCCGAGGTCGACTGCGAGATCCGGACCGCGATCGACGGCGAGGACACGCTGAGGGTCGTCGAGGAGTTCCACCCCGACCTGCTCCTGCTCGACGTGATGATGCCTCGCCTGTCCGGCTTCGAGGTCTGCAAGAAGCTCCGGGCCGACCCCCGGACCCGCGAGATCCAGATCCTGATGGTGACCGCGCTCAACGAGCCCTCCGACTTCGAGCGGGGCGTCCAGGTGGGCACGGACGACTTCCTCACCAAGCCGGTGAACAAGGTCGAGCTGCTCTGCCGGATCAAGAGCCTGCTGAAGGTCCGGCATCTCAAGACCCAGCTCGAACGGACGCTCGCCTATCTCGCCGAGGTCGAAGGCTCGCGCGGGCCCTCGTCCTGACCCTCGCCCTCGACCCTCGCGATCGAAAGACCGACATCGAATGGCCAGCCTCCCCCGAGTCGTCATCAGGCCCCGGCGGGCCCGCCCCTTCTTCGCCCGGCATCCCTGGGTCTTCGTCACCTCGATCGAGCGGGTCGAGGGCGACCCCGCCCCGGGCGACGAGGTGGCCGTCGTCAGCCATGAGGGGCAGTTCATCGCCCGCGGCCTGTTCAACCACCGGAGCGCCATCCGGGTCCGGCTCTACCGCTGGGAAGACGCGCCGATCGACGAGGAGTTCCTCTCGGGTCGGCTGGCCGAAGCTCTCGCACTCCGGTCCGGCCCGCTCGACCTCGGAGGCCCGAAGTCGGCCGCCCGGCTGGTCTTCAGCGAGTCGGACGGCCTGTCCGGGCTGACCGTCGACCGCTTCGATCGCTGGTTGGTCGTCCAGTTCACGAGCCTGGCCCTGTTCGAACGGCGGGAATTCCTGATCCGTCGCCTCGTCGAGTTGACGGGGGCCGAGGGGGCGATCCTCCGGGGCGAGAAGGGCATCCCGTCGCAGGAGGGGCTCAAGGTCGAGGAAGGGGTCGTCGCCGGGACCCTCCCGGAAGGGCCGATCGAGATCTCGGAGAACGGCGTGACCTACGCGGTCGACCTGGCGACCGGCCAGAAGACCGGCTTCTATCTCGACCAGCGCGACAACCGGCGGGCCGTGGCCTCGTATGCTCGCGGGCGGCGGGTCCTGGACCTCTTCTGCTACACCGGCGGCTTTTCCCTCAACGCCCTGATGCACGGGGGGGCCGGGTCGTCGCTCGGCATCGACACGTCCGAGCGGGCGATCGACCTGGCCCGGCGGAACGCCGTGACCAATGGGGCCCGGGCCGCCCGGTTCGAGGCGGCCGACGTCTTCGACACGCTCGAACGGCTCAGGGCCTCGGGCGAGAAGTTCGGCCTGGTGATCTGCGACCCGCCCAAGTTCGCCCGCCATCCCAGGGCCGTCGAGGATGCCGTGAAGGGGTATCTCCGGCTCAACCGGGCGGCGGTGGACGTCCTGGAGCCCGGCGGGGTGCTCGCGACCTGCTCGTGCTCGGGGCTGGTCGACCGGATGCTCTTCTCGGACATCCTCGGGCAGGTCGCCGAGCTGTCCGGCCGGCCGATCCAGATCCTCGAACAGCGAGGACAGGCGGCCGACCACCCGGTCTCGGCGTCGTGCCTGGAGACCGAATACCTCAAGTGCGTGATCGCGCGGGTGCCCTGATGGCCGGAGCACGAGCCTCGTCGGAGATCCGCCTGGTGAACGGCTCGGCCGGCGACCCGGCCCTGTTCATCGACTATCCCGGCCGGGACGACGCGATCCTTTTCGACGCGGGGGAGAACGGCGGCCTGGACGCGAGGCGGCTCGGCGATCTGGGCGCGGTCTTCATCACGCACCATCACGTCGACCACTTCATCGGGCTCGACCGGATCGTCCGCGCGAACCTCGACCGCGACAAGACGCTCCACGTCTTCGGGCCCACCGGGACGATCCGCAAGGTCTACGACAGGATCAAGAGCTACGAATATCCGTTCTTCCCGTTCCAGAAGCTGACGCTGGAGGTCCGCGACGTCGAATCGACCCTGATCCGCTCGGCGAGCCTGGAATGCTCCCGGGGCTTCCCGGAGCCCGAGCCGGTCGAGTCGCCCCGGGAGGGCTGCGTGCTCTTCAGGAATGCCGGGCTCCGGGTCGAGTTCGCCTTCGGGGACCACACCGTCCCCTGCCTGGCCTTCGCGCTCGTGGAGGAGGCGGGATACCAACCCAACCCGGACAAGCTGGCCGCCGGCCCGCTCCGGCCCGGCTCCTGGGTCGGCCAGGCCCTGGCCCGGCTCAGGGCGGGCGAGCCGATGGACTCTCCGATGACGATCTCGGGAGGGCGGTTCGACCTCGGGACGCTGGCGGAGACCTACTTCGAGCGGACGCCCGACGTCCGGGTGGCCTATGTGACCGACACCGCCTGGAGCGACGAGGCCCGCCCCGGACTCCGCAAGCTCGCCCACCGCGCGTGGCGGCTCTACTGTGACTCGTTCTACTCCCGGAGGGAGATCAAGCAGGCCGAGAAGCACCGGCACATGACCGCCAGCCAGGCGGCCGAGCTGGCCCGCGAGGCGAAGGTCGAGTCGCTCGTCCTGATGCACTTCGCCGCCCGCTACGCGGGCCGGTATGAGTCGCTGGTCGAGGAGGCCCGCGCGGCCTTCCCCGGGACGTCGGCCGAGCTGCCCTGATTGCGATTTCCGGGCCGGCTCGCCAAGGAACGGGATCCCCCGGCGAATGCTCCCTGTCGGTCGGAGGAGGTCCCCTTCGTAGGAACCAATCATGGCCATCGAGGAACGGGAAGCGATCGCGTCGGACGAGGCCACCCCGGGCGCCGAGGACGGGGCGGCCGTCGAGGTCGTCGAACGCTCGAAGCCGGATCTGGCGCCCGCCGAGGCGGCGGAGCGGCTCCGGAGCGGCGAGGTGATCCGGAACGTCCGGATCGTCGACCTCCGGCTCAGGGGAGAATTCCCGCTCCCGATCCGCATGGAGTTCGTCGAGCTGATCCGGCCGAAGTTCGACCGCGCCGAGTTCCTCGGCGACGTCGTCTTCGACCGCTGCAAGCTCGTCAAGCCGACGTCCGGCAAGGGATGTGTCTTCGCCAAGGGGCTCGACCTCCGCGGCTCGAACGTCATCAAGGGGCTGTTCCGGAACCTCACGGTCCGGGGGCAGCTCCGGTGCGACGGGATGCGGACCTTCGGCCTCTTCCAGGTCATCAAGGGGACCTTCGGCGACAAGGTGAGGTTCTGGGACGCCCGGTTCAACGGCTGGGCCGAGTTCCACGATTGCACGTTCGCGGGCGAGGCCGATTTCCGGAGCCTGCACGCCGAGGAGGGGTTCAAGCTGGTCGGATGCCGATTCGAGGGGGACGCCCTGTTCCGGGGGGCGAACTTCTGCAAGCGGTGGGACGCCGGCTCGACGAGGTTTCACGGCCTGCTCGACCTGTCGAGGGCGAAGCTCCACGACTTCGCCTACCTGGAAGCGATCGAGGTCGGCCCCGAGCATACGATCGCGCTGCATAATGCCCTGGCCGAGCGAATCCTGATCCGGCCCGAGCAGGTCGAGGGCCGGCTGGCCAGCGAGAGGGCCGGCGATTTCGAGAGGGCGATGCAGGAATACGGGCTCCTGAAGCGCATCTTCGAGGGGCTGCACCGCTACGAGCAGGAGGACTGGGCCTTCTACCGGTTCAAGATCAACCAGCGGCGGAGCCGGCCCCGGTCCTGGCGAAAGCCCTGGACGAAGCTGGCGCAGCTCGGCGATTGGCTGTTCCTCGACGTCGGCTGCGGCTACGGGACCAACCCGTTCCGCGCCGTCCGGATGTCGGCGATCCTGATGCTGTCCTTCGGGCTGATCTACATGATCGACGTGTCGGCGCTGCCGGTCGAGAAGAACCCGTTCCCGGGAGAGATCACCGCTCCGATCAACCGGGTGATGATCGGGCTGCTGACGAGCGTGTCCGTCTTCACCTCGGGCTTCGGCAGCCTCCGGGACGCGGCGCAGGGCTGGATGAACCTGCCGCTGATCGCCGAGTCGCTGCTGGGGACCCTGCTCTGGGGCCTGTTCATCGTCGCCTTCAGCCGCAAGGTGATCCGCTGATCCGACGTCCGCCGGGCGCATCCTTGAGGATGACGCCCCGGCGGGTTTCGGTTATGGTGTCGGCCGATCGGAGATCGGAGCCGAGGTCTGACACCGTGCCAAGGAGGCGCCGTGGCCCTGTCGCCCCGCCGCGAGCTGTTCGCCTTCGCGGTCGCGCTGGCCGCGATCGTGGGCGGGTTCTTCGCCCAATCGCTGTTCGGCGGACGCATCCTGAGCCCGGCGGACGTCCTGTTCGCCTCGAACAGCTTCCGGGACGTGCGAGGCCCGGCGTATGAGCCGGCGAATCGGCTCCTCATCGACCCGGTCCTGCAATTCCAGCCTTGGCTGGAATTCAACCGGGCGATGCTCCGGTCGGGCCGGCTGCCGCTCTGGAACTCGATGGCCGGCTGCGGCGCCCCGCACCTGGCGAACGGCCAGTCGGCCGTGTTCGACCCGTTCCACCTGATCGCCTATCTTGGCCGGCTGCCCGACGCTTTGGCGTGGATGGCCGCGGCGCGGCTCTGGTTCGCCGGGCTGGGGATGTTCCTGCTGGCGAGGGCCTGGGGTTTCGGCCCGTGGGGCCGATGGTTCTCGGGCCTGGCGTTCCCATTCTGCGGGTTCCTGGTCGTCTGGCTCCTGTTCCCGGTGACGAACGTCGCCGTCTGGCTCCCGTGGGTCCTGCTGGCCACCGAGCGGGCCTGGGAACGCCCGGGACCTCGGAGCGTCGGCTGGCTGGCGCTTGCGGTCGGCGGGACGCTGCTCGGCGGTCACGTCCAGACGAGCGCCCATGTCCTGCTGGCGGCCGGGTCCTATGCGGCCTGGCGGGCATTCGGGAGCGGGTCCGATCGGCGGGGGCTGATGGCCTGGTCGGCGGGCGTGGCGCTGGGGGTCGGGATCGCGGCCGTTGAGGTCGTGCCCCTCGGGTTCTACCTGGCGAAGAGCCCGGTCTGGGCCGATCGCGAGCGCGAGCGGACGCCGCCGTGGGAGCTGGCCCGCCCCCGGGTCCTCGACGCCGCCTGCACCGCCCTGCCCTATCTTTACGGGAGCCAGCGGCGGGGGCATCCCAGCCTGGCGAAGGCGGCGGGCGTCCACAACCTGAACGAGTCGGCGGGCGGCTTCGCCGGGCTGGCGACCCTGATCTGGCTGGCCCCCCTGGCCTGGTCCGCCCGTCGGGCGAATCCGAGGGTCCGGTTCCTGGCCGCCTTGACCGCGTTCGGGCTGCTCGGGGCGTTCCGGCTTCCTCCGGTCGACAACCTGCTCCGCGCCTTGCCCGTGCTGGGCGTGACGGACAATCGTCGGCTGACGCTCTGGGTGGCGTTCGGCCTGGTGAGCCTGGGCGGGATCGGGCTGGACCGGCTCGCTGCGAGCCGTCGGGGCGGGGCGTGGGGACGGTGGGGCTGGACGTGGGTGGCCGCCTCGATCGCGATGCTGGCCGCCGCCGGGGGAGTCGGGCGGCTGGCCCCTTCGATCCGGGCGAAGGCCCTGGATCACTACGCGAAGGCCGCCGAGGCGACGCCCGGGGCCGACCCCGCGACCTACCGCGACCGGGCCGAGCGTCAGGCCCGGGAGACGCTCGCATTCGTCCCGCTCTATCTCGGGCTGGCCGCGGCTCAGGGGCTCGCCCTGGCGGGGTTGCTTGGGGCCGTCCGCCGGGGTCGGATCGGCGACGGGACCGCCCGAGCGGCGCTGCTCGGCCTGACCATGGTCGACCTGATCGGCTTCGGGTTCGGGCTCAACCCGGCGATCGACCGCGAGGACGACCGGCCCGAGGTCCCGGTCCTGGCGACCTTGCGGCGCGAGGTCGGCCGATCGGGGCGGATCATCGGCCTGGGGGCGGAATTGCCGCCCAATACCCTGATGCGATACGGCCTGGCCGACGCGAGAAACTACGACTCGGTCGAGCTGTCGAGCAACCTCGACTGGCTGGCTCCGCTCTACGACCCGGAGGTCGAGACGCGGTCGAGCCGTCGCGAGATCACCTGGGACCGGGTCCTCAAGGGGCGGGATCGGCTCCGAGAGGCGTCCGTCCTCGCGGTCGTGGGCCCGACGGCCCCGCCGCCCGGGTTCGATCGGGTCGAGCGGGTCGGGTCGGTCTGGATCGCCGGGCTCGACGCCGCGCCCCTGGTCGAAGTCGTCGGCGACGGGACGCTCGCGGAGGTCTCGGGAGACAACGGGCGACTCCAGGCGGAAGTCGTCGCCGGGCAAGAGTTCTCGCTCATCTTCCGGGAGACCTTCGACCCGGGCTGGCGCGCGGAGGTCGACGGCCGGCCCTCGCCGATCGGGCCGCGCCTCGGCGGATTCCAGTCCCTCCGGGTGCCGACTGGCATCCACAGGGTGGCATTCGTCTATGACCCGATCGAGGTCCGCGCGGCCCTGATTGCCTCGGCAATCGCGGCCTTCGCGGCGGTTTTCGCCTTGACGGACTTCGGCCCCTTCCGATCTACTCGAATTGTGCTCCAACGGCTTGGACGGACCCAAGCCATCGGGTTAGAATCGGACTCGTGACCTATCCCCGGGCATCCCGACCGGCGAAATCACCGAAGGACAACACGCTGATGGTCCACTTCACGTGTGATCTGTGCGGCAAGGATCTGACCGCCTCCGGCGATCCCCGCTACGTGGTCAAGATCGAGGCCTACGCCGGCTTCGATCCGACCGAGATCACGGAGGACGACCTCGACGAAGATCACATGGAAGCGGTCTCGCAGCTCCTTCAGCGTGACGAAGGGCTCAGCTCGCAGGAACTCGAGGCCCAGGCCCGCAAGGGCTTCCGGTTCGACCTCTGCCCGGCCTGCCACGAGAAGTTCCTCAAAGATCCCCTGGGCCGCGAATATCTGCGTTCGTTCGATTTCAGCAAGAACTGATCAAGAACGAGTAAATTCATCCTGACGGAAACAACAAGCCCGCGGACGTCCCATCGGGAGCGTCACGCGGGCTCTTGCTTTTCACTTCAGGAGATCCGGCTCAGCGGCTCAGCAGGACGAGGAGGTTGGTGAGGACCGAGAGCCCGAGGAATGCGGCGAGGGCGGCGATGATGGTGTTCCGGCTGTTGACATAGGCGGCCATCTCGACCCGTTCGGCCTCGGTCACGGCCGAGGCATGGGGCTCGTCGTCGGAGACGTCCCCCTCGGCCAGTCCGGCCAGGGAGTCGGCCTTGCCGCCGGCGATCATCGGGCTCTCGCCCTGGAGCAGGCACTTGAGGTCGAGGATCATGTCGTCGGGGTTCCGATAGCGGTTGTCCCGGTTCTTCGACATCATCGTCTCGACGACCACGCCCAGGCCGCTGGAGAGGCGGGTGTTGACGTGGTCGGGCGGCACGAGATGCGCGTTCTTGTCGACGTGCTTCCGCATCACCTCCTGCGGGGTCTCGCCCGGGTAGGGGACGCGGCCGGTGACCATGTGATAGAGCGTGGCGCCCAGGCTGTAGATGTCGGCCCGGATGTCGACGTCGACCTGCCCTCGGACCTGCTCGGGGCTGATATAATACGGGGTGCCGATCGCCATGCCGGCCTCGGACATCGCCCACTTCTCGTCGGCGGTCAGCCGGGCCAGGCCGAGGTCGGCGAGCTTGACCTGGCCGTCCTTGGTCAGGATCACGTTCTCGGGCTTGATGTCGCGGTGGATCAGCCCGCGCTCGTGGGCGTGCTTCATCGCCTCGGCCACGGCCAGGACGATCTTGAGGGCGACCTTCTCGTCGAAGACCTTGTTCTTGTCCAGCTCGTCCTTGATCGTGGCCCCTTCGACATACTCCATCACGAAGTAGTGGTGCCCCTCGACCTCGCCCGCGTCGATCGCGTTGACGATGTTGTTGTGCTGGAGCTTGGCGGCGATCTTGGCCTCGCGCTGGAACCGCTTGATGAATTCCTTGTTCTGGGCCAGCGAGTCGAGCAGGACTTTGACCGCGACGATCCGGTCGACGCTGGTCTGTTTGGCCTTGAAGACCAGGCCCATCGACCCCTTGCCCAGCCGCTCGATGATCTCGTAGCCGGGGATGGCGAACTTCTTCACCGACTCGTTGCCGACCTCCCTGAGCAGGCGGATCGACTGGCTCTTGGTGAGGACCCTGGCCTCGACCATGATGTCGATCAGGCTCCGCGAGGAGTCCTTGGCCGCGAGCTTGGCGCGGAGCGCCTTGCAGGCCTCGACCTCCTGCGCCGTGGCCAGACCCCGCCGGATGACCGACTTCTCCAGATTGAGCTCGGCCACGCCCGAGAGCCCCCGCCCGTCCTTGCCCGGAGGATTGCTGGCCTCCTTGGCCGGGGGGGTGCTGGCGTCCTTGGCTGGCGGATTGCTCTCGACGGATGTGGCCATGGGGCCATCTCCCTGGAAACAAGAGGACAGGGGGACGCGGCCGGATGCCGCTTCGCGAGATGGCGATGGGAAGCTGGGCCGAGGGCGACCGAGATGGGGGAGTGGGAACTCCGATCGTCCCGATCCAGCTTATAGGAAACTAGTATGGTGCGCCTGCGCATCTTGTCAACGAAATTCCGCCCCGCGATCCCCATGAGTTGAACCCGTCGAACGAGTTACGCTCGGTGATGGCGGCGCCGGGGCACGCCAATTTTGGCCGGAAAAGAGTAGGGGTGCCGGCCCGTACGCATGAAAGGGTATCGTCGGCGATCATCCGACCGGGGATGGCACCCCCTCGGGGCACGGGTTTTGCTTGAGACCGGCGCCCCCGCCTCCTTGACCTCGTCGGCGGGTCGGTTATAGTCGATTTGACGTATTTCAGTACGAAGCCGGGCTCCTTTCGTGACAGCACGCATGGAGCGATCGGGCGATCGAGTCGGTCCTCTCGGGTGTTGGAGGCGGAATTGGCGAAGATCGGGGTGATCGCGGGAGATGGTGTCGGGCCCGAGGTGGTCCGCGAAGGATTGGCGATCCTGGGAGACGTCGCCGGGCTCGACGGCCTCGAGACGGATCTGGTCGAGTTCGACCTGGGGGGCGAGCGTTATCTCCGGACCGGCGAGGTCCTGCCCGATCTGGCACTCGAAGACCTCCGGAAGTGCGACGCCATTTATCTCGGCGCCGTGGGCCATCCCGGCGTGCCGCCTGGCGTGCTCGAGAAGGGCATCCTGCTCCGGCTCCGGTTCGCGTTCCACCAGTACATCAACCTGCGCCCGGTCCGGCTGTTCCCGGGCGTCGAGACCCCGATCAAGAACAAGGGGCCCGAGCAGATCGATCTGGTGGTCGTCCGCGAGAACAACGAGGACCTCTACGTCGGCGCCGGCGGGTTCACGTACAAGGGGACGCCCGAGGAAGTCGCGATCCAGACCTCGATCAACACGCGGGCCGGGGTCGAGCGCTGTCTCCGCTACGCCTTCGAACTGGCCCGGTCGCGTGGCAAGTCCCGAGCATTCCCGGGGCTGAGCGACGACGACCGGTCCCGAGGATACGTCGGCCAGGTGACGATGGTCGCCAAGACGAACGTCCTGACGTTCGCCCACGACCTCTGGATGAGGGCCTTCACCGAAGTTTCGCTCGACTATCCCGAGATCAAGCCGGACTATAACCACGTCGACGCCTGCTGCATGCGGATGGTGGTGGCCCCGGAGCGGTACGACGTGATCGCGACGACGAACATGTTCGGCGACATCATCACCGACCTCGGGGCCGTGCTCCAGGGGGGCATGGGCCTGGCCGCCTCGGGGAACCTGAACCCCGACCGGACGGCCCCGAGCATGTTCGAGCCGGTCCACGGCTCGGCGCCGGACATCGCGGGCAAGGGGATCGCCAACCCGATCGCGGCGGTCCTCTCGCTGGGGATGTTGCTCGACCACGTCGGCGCGCCGAAGGGCGCCGAGGCCGTCCGGCGGGCGGTGGCCAGGGTCCTGGCCGCCGGCACGCCCCGGACGCCCGACCTCGGCGGGAGCTCGACCACGGCCGAAGTCGGCCGGGCCGTCCGCGAGGCCCTGGAGGACGACGCCCGATAGAACACCCGCCCGAGCCGAAGACCAACGCCCTCGCGCCTTCCCACCTCGCGTTGCCGAAGCTCTCGCGGGTCGAGCCGTATCGCCGACGACGTCCGAAATCGACCGTCCGCTCGCGTGCGCCCCACCTCGATCCGCCCTCGCCCTCACGGGAGAGCTTCCATCATGAGCCTCGGCGCCTGCCCCGCCCTGGACGCCAGCGTCCTGGTGCTCAATAAATGCTACATGGCCGTCCACGTCATCCCGGTCCGACGCGCCTTCTGCCTGCTCTTCAAGGAGCTGGCCGAGGTCGTCACGCTCGATGACGGCCGATATCTCACGCACGACTTCCAGAGCTGGCGGGAGGTCTCGGAGGCCCGGGCCCGCTTCAAGGACCCGGACGACGACTACATCCGGACCATCCACTTCGAGATCCAGGTCCCCCGGGTCATCCGGCTCCTGACCTACGACCGGCTCCCGAGGACCAAGGTCAAGTTCAACCGCCGGAACATCTTCGCCCGCGACGGCAACCGCTGCCAGTACTGCGGCAAGCGGTTCCCCACCGCCGAACTCTCGCTCGACCACGTCATGCCCCGGAGCCGGGGCGGCGGGACCGACTGGGAGAACATCGTCTGCGCGTGCGTCCGGTGCAACGTCCGCAAAGGAGGCCGGACCCCGGCCGAGGCCAACATGAAGCTCACGAAGCCGCCGGTCCGGCCCAAGACGAGCCCCACGCTGGGCCTCAAGCTCGCCAACCGCAAGTATCAGAGCTGGAAGACCTTCCTCGACGACGCCTACTGGTCGGTCGAGCTGAGATAGGCGATGGAGAAGGGTGTGCGTGCGAGCACGAGAGAATGCATCACGAATTCTTTGGGAGGAGTGTGGCGGAAAAGTCGATGATCGAGTACGTTCGAAGTCAGGGTCGTCCACCCGTCTTCGGGGTCCGCCTTCCCAAATCGAGGATCTTCCATGTCGCGAAGAACCGTGGTCCGTTCGAGGGCGGGGTTCACGCTCATCGAACTGCTGGTCGTCATCGCCATCATCGGCGTCCTGGTCGCGTTGATCATGCCGGCGGTGCAGTCGGCCCGCGAGGCGGCGAATCGGACCCAGTGCAGCAATAACCTGAAGCAGATGGGCCTGGCTTCCCAGGAATACCACGACTCGTTCGGCACGTTCCCGGGCGGCTGGTACTGCGACCCGACGGTCGACTCCAACTGCGTGCCCACCCTGGCCCAGTCTTATATGTGGAACGGCCTCTCGGGGCTGTTCCTCAAGATGGAGCTGGGCAACGTCTACAATATGTTGAATTTCAGCGTGCCGAACAACAACATCGTCAACTCGACGGGCGTCCGGACGACGATGAACGTCTTCGTCTGCCCCTCGAACCGGCGGGCGATCACGACCGCCAGCACGAACACCAACAACACGGCGGTCAAGCTCGGGCCGTCGGATTACCGGGGGAACATGGCGGCCGGCTACAATCCCGGCATCCAGCCGTCCTACACCGGCGGGACGACCGACCCGACCAATACCCTCGGCCAGAACGGCCAGCCTTCGCTGGGCATCTTCGACAACGGCCTGACCTACCTGGACTCGACCGTCAGTCTGGCGGATGTCACCGACGGCAGCTCGAACACGGTCCTGATGGGCGAGACCCTGACCGGCACCTGGGCCGAAGCGAGCGCCTGCTGCGTCCGGACGACGATCGACCGTCAGGTCAACAAGCCGATTCAGATCTCCAACGTCAATTACTACACCTACTGGATGAGCAAGCATCCCGGGATCGTGAATTTCCTGAAGTGCGACGGCAGCGTCTCGACCGTCACGAACCAGATCAACCGGCTGGTCCTGGTGAAGATGATGACCCGGGCCGGCGGCGAGGCCCTCTCGTCCGATCAGATCAAGTAACCGGACCGGGCCGGACATCGTCCGAACAAACGCGAGACCGCCCGACCGTCCTGAGCAGGACGGTCGGGCGGTCTCTTGATTTCCGGGATGCGAGACGAGTCCGGACCTGGCGGATCGGCGGGGCTCAGGCCTTCTTCGTGCAGTTCGAGCCTTCGAGCGCGGGCTTCTTGTCGGTGATCACCGGGCACTTGGGGGATTCCTCGGCGTTGAGCGCCGTGAAGTCCTTCCAGTCGTCGGGCAGATTGTCCTCGTGGAAGATCGCCTCGACGGGGCACTCGGGGACGCACGCCTCGCAGTCGATACATTCCTCGGGGTGAATATAAAGCATCTGCGCCCCTTCGTAGAAACAATCGACGGGGCAGACGACGACGCAATCGGTGTACTTGCAGTCGAAACAAGGCTCGGCGACGACGTGGGACATTCCCAACTCCTCAGGGGGCTGACCGATCCGGCGGACGTCGATCGGCCGCCCGAGGCGGATATCGGCCGATCGCGTCACTATCTTAAGACGATGCGCGGCAAGGGGTCAAGTCGAGGTCGGCTGGCTTGCAGGCGTCAGGATTGCGTCTTGCGGCGGGCGCTCTTGATGACGATCGGCTTGACCGGGACATCATCGTTGGCGTTGCCGTAGGCGTCGTTCTTGGTGGTGGTCTGGACCTTGGCGATGGCGTCGACCACGTCCATGCCGTCGATCACCTTGCCGAACACGGTGTAGCCGCCGGGCGCCCGGTCGAGGGCGACGTTGTTGGCGTGGTTGATGAAGAACTGCGAGGTCGCCGAGTCGGGGTTCGGCGTCCGGGCCATCGCCAGCGTCCCCCGGGCATGGCGGAGGCCGTTGCTCGACTCGTTCTTGATCGGCGGGAAGGCCCCTTCCTTCTTCTCCTGGAGGGTGTTCTTGACCTCCTGCATCCCGCCCCCCTGGATCATGAAGCCGGGGATGACCCGGTGGAAGATCACGCCGTCGTAGAAGCCCTTGTCGACGTACTTGAGGAAGTTGTCCACCGAGATCGGCGCACGGGCCCGGTCGAGCTGGAGCGTGATCGGCCCGGCCGTGGTGTCGAGCACGACGATCGGGTTCTCGTCGTCCTTGGCCTGGGCGGCGGCCGGGGCCCGGCCGGCCATCAGGCTGGCGGAAACGCCCGCCAGGGCGGCCAGGAACAGGGCCGGGGAGAGCAGCAGTCGTCCATGTCGCATGGCGTTCGGGCACCTTCGAAGGGGAAAGGGAACGACGGCCGGCGGCCGTCTCGCAGATTTGAGCACGAATCTAGCACAGACCGGCCGGCGGCGGGTAGCGGGTAGCCGTTCGAGGCTCGTCGGCCCGATGATCGTGGGAGGGACTCCTGAACGACCAAGCTCAGCGGACCCGTCCGCCTGAGCAACGCACGACAGAACCGAACGCGACGCGGCGGGAGGGGTCCGCTGCGGCGCGAGGTCAGGCGGTCGCCCCAGGGAATGGCTCGACATATCGGGGCTCACCTCGCGGCAAGGCCTCCGCATCCATGCCACGGACCACCAGCGTTTCGCCCTCCCCGGTGTCTGCCGAGAACGACACTACGCCGGGGGCCGTGAGCGGCAGCGGGATGACATTCTCCCATATCGCTTCGCCGATCGAAAGAATGCCTTCGCTCAACCAACCAGGAAACCGCGACGGCGAGGATTCGATGGCCGCCTGACGGATGATCAGATCGACGTCCTGGAGCCAGACCGAGCCGGGATCGACGCCGGGACGACCCTCGGAGTGATGGACGTAGGCCGGGGCCAAACGGACCACCACGTCGGGGCCGACGGCTTCGATCCCGGCGAACGTCGAGTCGTGGATTTCGACCATGCGGTTCATCGCTGCCCCCGCCGCCTAACCTCCCGCACGCGTGCGGTCATCTCTTCGCCACTTCACCGAGAAACTTGAACAACGCCCTGGTGCCGGGATCGTCGGGCACGCCGAGATCGTCGTTGATCCGGTTGTGTGTGGACTCCCGGGCGCCGAAGACCTTGACGGTGACGCCCGCGTCCTTGAGCGCGGCCGCCAGACGCTGGGCCTGCGCGGCGGTGTCGGGATGCTCGGCGACGTGCATGATCAGGAAGGGAGGGATGCCCTTGTCCCTGGCGACGTGCGTCACCGCGGAGAAGTCGCGATGCTTCGCCGGGTCGTTGCCGAACTTCTCGCGGTGGCCGAACTTGGCCTGCGGCTGGCCGTGGGCCCGTCGGCGTGTCTCCGCCGTCTCGATGATGGCCGGCACGTCGTATGTGTCGCCGTCGACGGG
>JAJYDH010000626.1 GCA_021777685.1 Planctomycetota bacterium
CAACCTATTTGATTTGCCCGAGTCGCCTACCGTCCAGGACGATCGTGTGTCATCTGCGCAACTTCAAAATTAATCAAAAACGAGAAATTTTAGTAGCGGCTTTCAAGAAAGTAATCTATATTTCCGATTACCACTGCCTGTATCCATGCAGTCAAGATTAGCGTCAGGCACTCAGAGCGCCTCCACGTGGCATCGGATCGTCGGGAGCATTCGGGCGTCGCCGCCCACAGCCCTCGGTGGACCCCGTTCGTCCCGCGCGCTCTCCGGCGGTTGGAGTTCGGCCGGCCGGAGTTGACTCCGGCTCCATCTCATCGAGGAAGGAAAGCCATGCGACGACGCGGGTTCACTCTCATCGAGCTACTGGTGGTGATCGCGATCATCGCGGTCCTGATCGCCCTGCTATTGCCGGCCGTTCAGGCGGCGCGCGAGGCCGCCCGGCGGTCCCAGTGCGTCAACAACCTGAAGCAGATCGGCCTCGGCATGATGAACTACGAGAACAGCAACACCGTCTTCCCTTTCGGCACCTCCGGGACGGCCGTCAATTGCTGCGGCAATACGGGTGGCAACTGGGTGACGGCGGTGCTCTCGACGATGGAGCAGTCGGCGATCTACAACTCGCTCAACTTCAACCTGACGCTGAACAGCCTCCAGAACACGACGGCGGGCCGGGCCACGATATCGAGCTTCGCCTGCCCGTCCGATCCGGGGGCCGGCACCCCGCAGAAGTCGGTCCTGGGCTACCAGCCCGCCGATGGCGGCACCGCGATGGGCCTGTGGTATGCCGGTAACATGGGGCCGACCGGGATGGATTCCGCCAGCCAGGCCAACCCCTACTGCCCTTATGTGGCCACCGGCACCTTCTGCGACCTGGGCGCGTCGCAGTGGGGCAACAACGGCGGTAGCCTGGTCGCGTATTTCGGGCGGATTGCCCTCTGTCAGAGGATCGCGGGCGTCACCGACGGGACGAGCAACACGATCATGGTCGGCGAGACGATCCCCGACGATTGCCAGTGGATGGGCGCGTTCTCGCAGAACTTCCCGATGTCGAGCACCACCATCGCCCTCAACATCCTGAACAAGAACACCAACGGCGCCAACACGCCCGGCACCTATTGGAAATCGTGCGGTTACAAGAGTCTCCACTCGGGCGGCTCGAACTTCCTGTTCGGCGACGGCACGGTTCGCTTCGTCAAGCAGACGATCAATTTCCAGATCTACAACGCCCTCGGCTCGGCCGCCAACGGCGAGGTCATCTCGTCCGATCAGTATTGAACTGGGGCCTCGGAACTCTCGAGGAGGGGCGAGACTCGATCGATCGGGGCCGGAACCGATCGATCGGCCTTTTCGCGACGGACTTTCTGACGAGTGGAGTGACCTGAGATGATCCAGAGATCGACCCGCGGATACCGGGCCCACGGCCCCAAGGCCGCCCTGGCCCTCGGCCTTTCGTTGGCCCTCGGCGCCGGCTGCGGCGGGACGAGCGTGACAGGACTCGTGCCGGCCAAAGGCCGCGTGACGCTCGACGGAGGACCCTGGCCGAGAGAGGGCACGGTCAGCCTGATGCCCGTCTCGGCCCGAGGCGGTGAGTTCCGTCCGGTGGCCGCGAAGTTCGACACCCAGGGCAATTTCAGCGCCTCCGCCTTCGATGGAGCCCCCGGGGTCTATCCGGGGACCTACAAACTCGGGGTCGAATGCCTGGACGGCGAGCCGGGGATGGACGCCCAGGGCAAGCCGACCGGCAAGAACATCGTCCCCGCGAAGTACCAGAGCGCCTCGACGAGCGGTTTCAGCTTCGAAGTGAAGCCCGAGGGCACCGTCGACCCGGTATTCGACGTCAAGACGAAGTGAACGTCCGGGGCCCGAGGGGCGCCGCCCGGTGGTCCCCCCGTCGTCTCCCGGAGGCGTCTGATCGCCTGCGCGAGCCCCGCACGGTGATGCCACGTCCATCGGACCCGACTTTCTCATCCTCGGCCGACCGGCCCCGGCGATCCGGCCGGACCGCCCACGAGGGCCGTCCTTATATTCAGGAAGGACCGGGGTTTTCGATCATACTGTCTCGGTGAGATGACACCGATCAGGTTGTCGCGCCCGCGCGGTCCGGCTCGTTGGCGAGGCCGACGGTCCACTTGCCCTCGTCGAGGAGTTCCATGACGTTGTCGTGGAAGTCGCGGAGGCTGGCCTGGTCGCCGACGCTGATGTAGGTGATCGAGGTGTGCGAGAGCAACTCGTAAACGTGCCGGGCGCGGGAGGTGCTCAGGGCGTTGGTGGCCCGGTCGATGATGGCGAACTTCGGCCGGGCGATCAGGAGTCTGGCCATCCCAAGGAGTTGCTGCTCGCCGACGGTGAGGAGGTTGGCCCAGTCGCGCTCGACGTCGAGCCCGCCGACCCGGTCGAGGATCGGGCCGAAAGCGAGCTGGGTGAGGACCGAGACCAGCCGCTCGTCGGCGTCTCGGCCGAGGGATTCGGTCTCGTAGAACTGGTCGCGAAGGGTCCCGAGGGCCGTGTAGGGGCGCTGGGGGACGAAGAGGATGTTCTCGGGGCCCGGCCGGAAGATCCGGCCCTCGCCCGAGTCCCAGATCCCGGAAGCGGCCCTCGCGAGGGAATTCTTGGCGATCCCGTCCTGGCCGAGGATCAGCAGGCGACGGCCGAGCGGGATTTCCAGGTTGAGATCCTCGATGAGGACCTTGTCCCCCTTGGGCGACCGGAGAGTCAGCCCTTCGAAGGCGACCCTGGTCTCGTCGGTGATGATCTCGATCTTGAGCGCGTGGACCGCCGGGACCTCCTCGAGCGCCTCCCAGATCGCCCCCAGCCGGTTGACCACGGCGGCGAAGGACGAGATCTGCGCGAACTGGGTCACGATCAGCGAGAAGGCGCCGAGGATCTGGGTGAAGGCCAGCGCCGCCTGGGTGACGACCCCGAACTCGATCTCGCCCCGGATATAACGCGGGGCGACGATGAAGATCGGGATCACCTGGATCAGGTAGTTGTAGCCGATCGTGAAGAACCCGAGGTTCCGGTTGACCGAGACGATGGAGCGGAAGTTGTTGACCAACTCGTTGAGCCGGCGGAAGAGCCTGGCCTGCTGCTTCCGCTCGCCCCGGAGCAGGGCGATCGAGTCGGCGTACTCGCGGACGTGGATCAGCTCGTAGCGGAAGTTGGCCTCCTTCTTGAGCTGGAGGTTGTTCAGCTCGACGAGCTTCCGGCCGACGAAGATCGTCAGGAGCGTGCCGGCGACCGCATAGCCGACGGCCACGCCCAGGAGGTCGGGCGAGATCAGCCAGAGGACCCGCGAGAAGGCGAAGGCGGTGATCGTGGCGTTCAGGAACATCAACAGGAACGAGAGCGTGATCGTGGTGAAGCTCTTGACGTCCTCGGTCATCCGCTGATCGGGGTTGTCGATGTCGGCCCGGCCCATCAGGCGGTGGTAGGCCCGGTTCTTGAGGTATTTCTCGATCAGGTGGCCGGTGAGCCAGCCTCGCCAG
>JAJYDH010000627.1 GCA_021777685.1 Planctomycetota bacterium
TGGCGTGCATCGCCTTCAGGTCGAGGTCGACCGCGCCGAGCTTGATGCCGTGCTTGGCGAACTTGTGAGTCGCCAGCGAGTACAGCTCGCTCGAATCGAGCAGGGCCTTGCTCGGAATACAGCCGATGTTCAGGCAGGTCCCGCCGAGTGCTGGCCGCTTCTCGACGCAGGCCACCTTCATGCCGAGCTGCGCCGCGCGGATCGCGGCGACGTAACCTCCGGGGCCGGCCCCGATCACCACCAGGTCGTAACGCTCCGACACCGCGTTCTCCTTCGAAGGGATGGACCGCGCAGGATGAAGCGACCGCGAGGATCGGGCCGTGATCCGGCCCCTCGCGGTCGCCGACGCTGGCCCATCATCCCCGATTATAGTTCGAGCATCAAGCGCTCGGGGCTCTCGATGCACTCCTTGATCCGGACCAGGAAGCTGACGGCCTCGCGACCGTCGACGATCCGGTGGTCGTAGGAGAGGGCCAGGTACATCATCGGGCGGATGACGACCTGGTCGTCGACGGCGACGGGCCGCTTCTGGATCGCGTGCATCCCGAGGATGCCGCTCTGCGGCGGGTTGAGGATCGGCGTCGAGAGCAGCGAGCCGAAGACGCCGCCGTTGGTGATCGTGAACGTGCCGCCCTGGAGGTCGGCGACCGAGATCGTGCCTTCGCGGGCCTTCGCGGCGAACTGGCCGATCGCCTTCTCGATCCCGGCGAAGCTGAGCTTGTCCGCGTCGCGGATCACCGGGACCATCAGCCCTCGCTCGGTGCTGACGGCCACGCCGATGTCGTAGGCGTGGTTCGTGACGATCTCATTCCCCTCGATCCGCCCGTTGACGTTCGGGAACGCCTTGAGGGCCTCGATCGTGGCCTTGATGAAGAACGAGGAGAAGCCCAGGGCCACGCCATGTTTGGTCTTGAACGAGTCCTTGTACTTCGCCCGAAGTTCCATGACCCTCGACATGTCGGCTTCGTTGAAGGTCGACAGGATGGCCGCGGTGTGCTGGGCCTCGACGAGCCTCTGGGCGATCTTCTGGCGGAGCCCGCTCATCCGCTTCCGGCTCTCGCGGGGGCCTGACGACGCGGGGGCAGCGGAGGATTCGGGCGCCGGGGCGACCGGCGTAGGTGCGGGCGTCGACTTCGGGGCCTCGACGTGGGCGAGGGCGTCCCCCTTGGTGATCCGGCCGTCCCGGCCGGTCCCGTCGATCGCGGCGGGGTCGACGCCCGACTCGGCGACGACCCGGCGGACCGAGGGGGCGAGCGGCATCGTGGCGACCCCGCCGTGGCCCGCGTCGGCAGATCTCGCCTGGGCCGCGACAGGGGCGGGAGCGGGAGCGGCGGCCGGCGCGGACTTCGCCGGGGCCGGCGCGGCGGCGGAGGGGGCGGCGTCGGGGTCGATGGTCCCGATGACCGACTCGACCTGGACGGTCTCGCCCTCCTTGACCTGGATTTTCAGCGTGCCGGCGCCGGGGGCGATGAAGACCTGGCTGGCCTTGTCGGTCTCCAGCTCGTAGAGCGGCTCTCCGGCCTTGACGACCGCGCCGTCGGGCTTGAGCCAGCTCGCGAGGATGCCCTCGGAGATCGACTCGCTGACCTTGGGGACCTTGATCGGGAGGGCGGCCATCGGGTCAATCCTTGCTCGTGAGGGCGACGGCCGGGCGGGCCGGGTTCGCCGAGACCAGGTGAGGGATGGCGGCCCCGATGGCGGCCTCCACCAGTTCTTTCTGCTCGCGGTCGTGGACGGTGTGCGAGCCGGTCGCCGGGCTGGCGCTGGCGTCCCGGCCGACGTACTCGAAGTTCTTCTTGGTCAGCTCGCGGAGCCGGAGGGCGACGAAGTTCCACCCGCCCATGTTCTGCGACTCTTCCTGGCACCAGACGAACTCGGTCGCCGATCGGTAGCGCCCGAGCGCCGCCTTGAGGGCGTCGGCCGGCCAGGGATAGAACTGCTCCAGCCGGAGGATCGCGACCTCTCGGGACTGGCCCGACTCCTCGCGCTTGGCGACGAGGTCGTAATAGACCTTGCCCGAGCACAGGACGACCCGCTTGACCCGGTCGGCCGCGACGGTGTCGTCGATCACCTCGAGGAACCGGCCGGTGGCGAGGTCGTCGATCGTCGAGACCGCCTGCTTGGACCGGAGCAGCGACTTGGGCGTCATGACGATCAGCGGCTTGCGGAAGTCGCGCTTGACCTGGCGGCGGAGGAGGTGGAAGAACTGCGAGGGGTTGGTCGGATAGACGACCTGGATGTTGTCCTCGGCGCAGAGCGAGAGGAACCGTTCGAGCCGGGCACTGGAATGCTCGGGCCCCTGGCCCTCGTAGCCGTGGGGCAGGAGCATGACCAGGCCGCTGGCCCGGCCCCACTTCGACTCGGCCGAGGCGATGAACTGGTCGATGATGACCTGGGCCCCGTTGGCGAAGTCGCCGAACTGGGCCTCCCAGATGATCAGCATCTTGGGCTCGTCGAGCGAATAGCCGTAGTCGAAGCCGAGGACCGCCGCCTCGGACAGCAGGCTGTCGTAGGCGCAGATCTCGGTCTTGTGCTCGGAGACGGTGTTGAGCGGGACGTAGGCCTCGCCGTCGGTCCCGTCGATCAGGACGGCGTGACGGTGGCTGAACGTCCCCCGGCGGCTGTCCTGGCCGCTGAGCCGGACCGGGATGCCCTCGGCCAGGAGCGAGCCGAAGGCCAGGGTCTCGGCGAAGCCCCAGTCGATCCCCTCGCCGGACTCGATCGTCTTGAGCCGGGCGTCGAGCTGCCGCTTGATCTTCGGGTTGACGTGGAACCCGTCGGGGATCGTCGAGGTCGCCTTCGTGATTTGCTTCAGGGTCTCGGCCGGGACGCCGGTGTCGACCGGGGCGAACGAGTAATTCGGCTTGTACCCCTTCCAGGAGCCGCCGAACCCGGGCGTCCCCGGGATCTTGGCGGCGTGGTCGTGGACCTCGTCGTAGACGGCCTGGAGCTTGTCGCGGAAGGTCTCGGCGATGGTCTCGGCCTCCTCGGAGGTCAGCTCGCCGGACGCGATCAGTTTGTCGGTGTAGATGGCCCGGATGGTCGGCCGGTCGCGGATCTTCTCGTACATCAGGGGCTGGGTGAACGCCGGCTCGTCGTTCTCGTTGTGGCCGTGCTTCCGGTAGCAGATCAGGTCGATGACGACGTCCTGGCCGAAGGTCTCGCGGAAGTCGATGGCGAGCTTGGCCACGTAGACGCAGGCCTCGGGGTCCTCGGCGTTGACGTGGAAGATCGGCACCTCGATCATCTTCGCGACGTCCGTGCAGTAGCGGGTCGACCGGCTATCCACCGGCGAGGTGGTGAAGCCAATCTGGTTGTTGACGACGATGTGGACCGTCCCGCCGGTCCGGTAGCCCTTGAGCTGCGAGAGGTTCAGGGTCTCGGCCACCAGCCCCTGGCCGGCGAACGCGGCGTCGCCGTGGATCAGGACCGGGACGCCGAGCTTCGGGCTGGGGTCCTTGAACCGGCGCTGCTTGGCCC
>JAJYDH010000628.1 GCA_021777685.1 Planctomycetota bacterium
GGCCGTCCCGAGCGGCACGCCCTTGCCGAGGAACGCCTCCTCGAACGTCTTCCGCTCGTTGGTGCCGATCTGAAGCCGCTTCAGCTCGTCTCGGAGGAAGTCGAAGCCGAATTCCTTGCTCGTCCCGTAGGTGATGTCGCAGGCGTAGGCCGCGCGTCGGGAGGGGTCGGGCTGGCCGGTCTGGATGCAGCCGACGGTCAGGCCGAGCATCTGGAAGACCGGGGTGTTCCAGTCGGCGTCGCGCTGGGCCAGGTAGTCGTTGACGGTGACGACGTGGACGCCCTTGCCGGCCAGAGCGTTGAGGTAGGCCGGCAGGGTCGCGACCAGCGTCTTGCCCTCGCCGGTCTCCATCTCGGCCAGGCAGCGGTAGTGGATGGCCGCGCCGCCGACGAGCTGGACGTCGTAATGCCGCTGTTTGATGGTCCGCTTGGCCGCCTCGCGGACCAGGGCGAAGGCCTCGACGAGAAGGCTGTTGAGCGAGTCGCCCTGCCGGGCCCGGAGCCTCAGCGCGGTGCTCCGGGCCTTGAGCTGGTCGTCGGTCTCCTTCTCCAGGCCGGCTTCCAGCGCGTTCACCTGCTCGGCCAGCAGGGCATACCGGCTCAGCCGCCCTGCGTGCGTGGGCGTGGCGATCTGCTGCACCCGGTTCAACCACTTCGGGCCGAGTTGGCTCGACATGACCCAGATCTCCCGGTTTCGCGAGATTCTCAGAAGGCGGCCGATCCCGAAGCCTCATCTTGCCGGCCGCGCGGCGCGCATGGCTTCCTCGATAACGGAACGGGACTTCCAAACCGCCGACCTTCCCGGGCCCGTCTCGGTTCCTCGGCCAGGGTCGCGTTGCGGCCGACGGCCGGTTCGGGGTATCCTCCGCCGGATGCGTCCCGGAAGGAATCCAGAGGGGGGTTCGGATGGCGGCCCAAGTCACCAGCGTCTTCCTTTACGTCGACGACGTGCAGAAGTCGCTCGAATTCTACAACGAGATCGTCGGCGCCGAGATCGCCCAGCTCCACGCCGAGGTGGAGGGGGGCCCGCTCACGCTGGCGATCCTCAAGATCGGCGAATTCTCGCTGATGCTCCACCCCCAGGACGAGCACTCCGAGGAGTTCACCAAGAACAAGGCGGGCGTCGGCATCCACCTCCAGATCCGGGTCGACGACATCGACGCATTCTACGCCCATTGCCTGGACGAGGGGGCCATGCTCGCGGTCTCCGGGGAGCCGGTCGACCAGGCCTGGGGCTGGCGCGAGTTCGCCCTCAAGGACCCCAACGGCTACGTCTGGTCCATCTACCAGGACAAGACCGGCGGCCAGTGGACCTGATCGCCCCTCATTCGACGGGTCCGGGCGCCGCGGGAGCGGCGACCTTGGCCGGGGCGGGGGTCGTTCGGGTGGCGATCAGGAAATAGATCCCGACGACCACCAGGAAGACGCCATAGGCCCGTTTCATGGTCGCGGGCGAGAGCACGCCCGTGACCTTCGACCCGATCCAGGTGCCGAACAGGAGACCGGCGGCGATCCCGAGCCCCTTCGGGATGTCGACCTCGGCGCGTTCCCAGTACTCTCGGACCGCCAGCAGGGCGACCGGCAGCAACTGGGCCATCAGCGACGTGCCCGTGGCCGTCTTCTGGTCGAACCCGAAGATCAGGATCAGCGCCGGGACGATGATCAAGCCCCCGCCGATGCCGAACATCCCGCCCACCACGCCGGCCCCCAGCCCCAGGCCCACCGTCGCCGCGATCGCGCCCCAGCCCATCACGCCCCCTTTGTTTCGCTCGAACCTGAATCCGCCTCGGCCAGCGCCAGGAGCGTCGAGCACCCGGCCAGCCCGGCAGTCTCGACCCGCAGGATCGTCCGCCCTAGCCCGACGGCCACCCAGCCCGCCTCGACCGCCCGATTGACCTCGTCCTCGGTAAACCCGCCCTCCGGCCCGATCGCCAGGATGGCCGAAGCTCCCCCGAGCCGCAATCCCGAGGCCGCGATCCCCCGGGCGCCCGGATGCGCGACCAGCCGGACCGATTCCCGGCTCGACCCGACCAGCGAGGCCCAGCGAGTGGGCCGGTCCAGTTCCATCAGGACGTCGCGCCGGCATTGCTTGGACGCCTCGACGATCGCCCGGCGGAGGCGGTCGAGCTTGGCCGCGCGGGGGTCGACCACCGACCTTTCTGCGACCAGCGGGACCAGCCGGGCCACGCCGAGTTCGGTCGCCTTCTCGACCAGCCAGTCGAACCGGTCCCCCTTGGGGACGGCCGTGGCCAGGGTCAGCGAGCATGCCGGCCCTCGGGACGTCGGCAAGGACGCCACGACGGCCAGCTCGACCCGGTCCCGGCCCAGTTCCACGACCTCCGCCCGGAAGGCCGAGCCCCGGCCGTCGAAAAGCTCGACGGATTCCCCCGGGACCACGCGGCGGACCTTGATCAGGTGCCGGGCCTCATCCCCTTCGAGCCGGGCCCGGCCGTCGACCGGGGGTTCGGGGCAATAAAAACGGTCGAGCAACGTCGTCCTCCCCGGCAATCGCGAAAGAGTCGGTCTTATCTTACCGATGGAAGGGGTGGGACGAGAACGAGTCGTCGGGCCCTCCCCGGTTTCCTGGAGTATCAACCCGACCATGTGGCTGCGACATTGGGGCCTGGACCGCGATCCCTTCGACGAGCGACGGTCCCCGTTCGCGGAGACCCCGACGCATGCCGAGGCGGTCGCCCGGCTGGTCCACTCGATCGAGTCGGCCGTCCGATCGGCCCGGCTGGTCGCGGGCTCCGGCCTCGGCAAGTCGCGGGTCCTGGCCAGGGCCCTGGAGGCGACCCGGAGCCCGATCCGGCGGGTCGCGAGGGCGAACGGCCTGGCCGATGGCCCCGACCTGTTCGCCAGGCTCGCCGCCGGCCTCGGAGCCCGGCTCGCGCCCGACGCCTCGCCCTCGGCGGCCTGGCGGGCCCTCGCCGAGTCGTCCCGGCTCTGTCGCTGGCAAGGGGTCCACGTCGTCCTCGCGATCGACGACTGCCAGGCCCTCGACGAAGGGCCGGGCCGGGCCGATCTCGACCGGCTCGATCACCTCGACACCGACCCTTCAGCTCGACTGACGGTCCTCCAGGTCGGCCGCCCCTCGGAGAGGCAGGACGACCCGGGCCGGGCGGACGCCTGGGACCTGGCCATCCGCCTCGGCCCCCTGTCCCGCTCCGAGGCCGCCGGCTACCTCGCGACCAGGCTCGCCGCCGCCGGCCGGCCCGAGCCCGCCTTCACCCCGAGGGCCCTGACCCGACTGCACGCCCTCTCGGGCGGGGCCCCCCGGGGGCTCGACCGCCTCGGGGCGCTCGCGCTCATGGCCGGGGCCGTCCGGGGGCTGGAGGTCGTCCCGCCCGACGTCGTCGAGGACGCCTCGCGCGAGTGCCTGGTCGTCGGCACGATCGGATGAGGCCGCAAGACCGTTGAATGAGTTTAACGGTTTGCGCCAGAGGTATTTCTGTCTCCCCTCTCCCTCTGGGAGAGGGGC
>JAJYDH010000629.1 GCA_021777685.1 Planctomycetota bacterium
GCTCCAGGAGACGTCTGCTCGGGATGGAGCAGCCTGGGGCCTTTCTCGCGCGCCCAGTCCGGGAAATCCGGCCGGGTTCACGTCGAACCGGAGAGGAGATCCGATGCGTGTCAGGATGACGATGCTCGCCACGTCGCTGGCCATCCTGGGCTGCCTGGCGATCCGGGGATTTGCCCAGGATCCGAATGGGATCGCCCAGGATCCGGGCCTCTCGCCGAAGGCGGGGCACACCCTGGGCGAGTTGAGGAAGGGGATCAAGGCCGAGGCCCAGCAGGTTGGGGAGAAGCTCGGCGAGGTCGGGCAGGGGATCAAGTCCGAGGCCCGGCAGGTGACCGGCGGCGTGGCCCGGAGGTTCGAGGCCGTGAAGGCGGACGTCCACAAGATGCCCATGCACCACCGGGTCTACTCCCGACTCCACTGGGACAAGTCGCTCCACGACTCGACAATCGAGGTCCACATGCTCCGTGATGGCGTGGTCCTCCTGCGAGGCACCGTGCCGTCGGAAGAGGCCCGGAAGCACGCCTTGGACCTCTCGATGGGGACGGCCGGGGTGAACGAGGTCTACGACGAGCTGAAGCTGGCGGGTTCGGTCCCGCCGACGAAGCCGGCGACCTCGACGGGGGCCAGCGTCGGCCGGTGAGCCCGCCGGTCGGCGAGCGGTCGGGAATCCCGGATCATCGCCCGAGGCGCATCATCGGGAGGCCGTCTTCACGGGAGACGGCCCGGCTTCGGGTTCGGTCCGGGCGGGCGAGAGCTTGGGGGCGACCTTGGCCCCGGGGCGGACCCGCCGGAGCCCCTCGGCGTCCACGATGATCCGCTCATCCTTGGCCAGGCCCTTGCGGATCGCCCGGAGCGGGCCGTAGACCGGCCCTACGTCGACCGGGCGATAGACCACCGCGTCGTCCTGGTCGACGACGTAGACGAATCGCCGTCCCTGGTCGCTCCCGACCGCCGCGTCGGAGACCAGGACGGCCGGGTGGGGCTGGCCGATCGGCAGGCGGACTCGCACGAACAGGCCGGGGCTCAAGACCCAGGGACGAGGGTTGTCGATCTCGCCACGGACCCGGAGCGTCCCCGTGGCGGCGTCGAGCTTGTTCTCGCTGAAGTTGACCTTCCCCGTGTAGGGAAATTCCTCGTCGTCGGAGAGGCCGACCAGGACGCTGACCTCCTTGCCCGGTCCCGACTCGACGCGGCCCTGGGCGATCAACCCCTGGACCCGTTGCATCGATTCCTCATTCAGGTCGAAGTAGACGTAAAGCTTGTCGGGGGCGACGATGTCGGTCAGAAGCGTGGTGTCCTGCTGGATCAAGTTACCGGGGTCGACCAGGGTCCGGCTGATCTGCCCGTCCATCGGCGCGCGGACCTTGGTGAAGCTCATGTTGAGCCGGGCGATGTCCAGCGAGGCGCGGGCCACGCCCAGGAGGGCGTCCGACTCGGCATAGTTGCCATTGATCAGGTCGAATTCCTGCTTGCCGATGGCCCCCCTCTGGAAGAGGTTCGAGGCCCGTTTGAAATCGGCCGTGAGGCGGGCCTTGTGGGCCTCGCCCAGCGCGACGGCCGATTCTGCCGAGTCGAGCGCGGCCTTGTAAGGCCGATCGTCAATCTCGTAGAGCAGGTCCCCCTGGTGGACCTCCGCGCCCTCCTGGAAATCGCGCTTGAGGAGATAACCGGAGACCCTTGCCCGGACCTGGACGCTGAGGATCGCGTCGGTATGCCCGGTGAACTCCTCGTAGTCCGTGACCTCGCGCAAGGTCGGACGGGCGATCACCACGCTCGTGGCTTCGGGAGTGACGGGCGGTGTCTTGGGACGTTCGCAGCCGGTCACCCCGCCGAGGATGATGAGCAGGAAGGCGACACATGTCTTGGGATTCATCGAAACCGACCCCCCCGGCCTCGGGTCTCGTCGGCGACCGGTCGATCTCCACTCGGCGAGACTTCGATCCCTCGCCGACGGGCGTTCGTCCGACCGTTCGCGACGTTCAATCGCTATTCTAAAATGGAAATCAAGCCCCGGGGGGATTGGAAGTGGGCTGACCCTGGGCATGGAGCGGGAGGCGTGGTCGGGACCGATCAAGCCCGTAATTCGGGGTCGGCATTAACGAGAACGACCACCGGCCGGTGGCCGGTGGTCCCGAGATCGTTCGAGTTGCCGGACGATCGAGGAGCGGCTTCGCTCAATAGCGGCGACCGCCGCCCCCGCCCCCGCCGTAGCCACCACCACCGCCGCCCCCGCCGTAGCCGCCACCACCGCCGCCGCTCCGGCCTCGCCCGCCGCCGCCATAACCACCGCCGCCCCCGCCTCGATCTTCGCGGGGCTTGGCCTCGTTGACGGTGAGCCGACGGCCGTCATGCTCGCGGTCGTGGAGGCCGTCGATGGCGGCCTGGGCCTCGGCCTCGGAGTCCATCTCGACGAATCCGAAGCCCTTGCTGCGGCCGGTGTCGCGGTCCTGGATGACCTGGGCGCTCTGGACGGTGCCGAACTGAGAGAACAGCTGCTCAAGTTGCGAGCTGTCGACCTGATAGGTCAGATTGCCGACGTACAACTTCTTGCCCACCGGTGGTCTCCCGGGCGAAGTAACGACGACCCGCAGGAAGCTTTCCGGGTCGAGGAGAAAGGGGCCAAAGGTATGGCCGGTCGGTGGGAAGGCGAAGGGGAGAGCGAAAGGGGTCGCGAGGGCGCCCCGACTGCTCACTCGGTCGTCAAACCATCCGTCACGACAATAACCGAAGTCGTCGGGAAAAAGATAGTCGCCGCGTCGTTATTTTTTCTCATGCAAGTCACAAGAATAAGCGGATGTCTCATCGAGGAAGCCTCGCCCGGCGTCCCGGGTCGCGGAGCGATGCCGGCCGCCCCCGCCGTTCGCCTCTTGGGAAGGGCGGGACGGCGTCGGTCGGGGCCGGGAAACCGTTTGACGCCGCGGATCGGCATCCGTTAGGTTTGATCGAGCACACGCCCGCCCGCAACAACCCGACAGAAACCCGCCCCGGAAGACTCGCTGACGAACGAGGTCTCGATGCGCCCATCCGTCTCGACCCGCCGGAGAGCCCCGGTCTTCGGGCTCGCCGTCCTGTCGTCCCTGGCCTCCATGTCTCCCGAGGCCCGGTCTCAGGACGTCGACTTCGCCCGCGACATCCGCCCGATCTTCGAGGCCCGCTGCTTCTCCTGCCACGGTCCGAAGAAGCAGCAATCGGACTTTCGGCTCGACGACCGCATTCACGCCCTACGGGGCGGCTCCGAAGGCAGGGCGATCGTGCCGGGGAAGGCCGACGAGAGTCCGCTGGTCCGCCGGATCGTCGGCCAGGACGCCAACGAGGTCATGCCCCCCAAGGGGGAACGGCTCACGCCGGAACAGGTGAAGCTCGTCCGGGACTGGGTCGCGAAGGGTGCCGTCTGGCCCGATGACGCCGGGAGCGAGAAGCCCACGCACTGGGCCTTCCGGGCGCCCGTGCGTCCCGGACAGCCGGCGGTCCGGGACC
>JAJYDH010000630.1 GCA_021777685.1 Planctomycetota bacterium
CACCTCCGACGGCGCGAACCGCACCGATCCGGCCCCTCGTTGCAACTCGATCGCGTCGGGGTAGGCCCTGATCGTGTGATACTGGAAGAGGAAGCGATACCAGGGGGCCAGCAGGCCGACGATGGCGCCGGCGACCAGCGCCGGGTTGCCCCTCTGGGGCGGCGTCCAGTCGGGGAACTGCCATTGCAGGAGCGCGATCGTCGCCATGAAGGCGCCCGCTCCCCAGTAGACGAAATCCATGAACGCTTCCAGGGACCTGTTCCATCTCGACCAGGTGAACTCGATCAGGGGCTCGGGATCGGCCGACATCGTCTTCCACCTCCGAGAGTCGGATTGATCGGGCCGATCCGGATGCGGTCAGCCTTCCCGCCACCCTTCCTCGCCGACCAGCTTGACGAACCGGCAGGACATGACCTCGCGTGATCTTGGCTGGCCCTTCACCTTGCGGACGACCGTGAGCTGCTGCAACTCGTCGTCCCCGATCGGCGCGACGATCCGGCCGCCCTCGGCGAGCTGCTCGAAGAGCGACGGGGGGAGCGACGGGGCGGCGGCGGTGACGATGATCCGGTCGAACGGGGCTTCCTCGGGCCATCCCAGCGTCCCGTCGCCGATCCGATAGCGGATGTTCTCCAGGCCGAGGCCGTCGAGTACGCCCCTGGCCCGGAGCGAAAGCTCGGCGAAGCGCTCGACGGTGAAGACCTCCTCGGCCAGCAGGGCGAGGACGGCGGCCTGGTAGCCGCTGCCGGTGCCGATCTCCAGGACCCGCTCGGCGCCGGTCAGGGCCAGTTCGATCGTCATCGCGGCGACGATGAACGGCTGGCTGATCGTCTGCTCCAGGCCGATCTCGACGGCGCGGTCCTCGCCGGCCAGATCGCGCGTCTCGGGCGGGACGAACCGGGCCCGGGGGAGCCGGGCCATTGCTCCCAGGACCCGAGGGTCGCGGATGCCTTTCTCGCGGACCTGCCGGGCGATCTCCTCGCCCGGCGACTCACGCGGACTGGGCATGGACCTCCTCCTCCACCAGCTGGAAATCCTTCAATTCGAGCTGGACCTCGCGCCGGCCGTTCCACTCGTTGATCGACGGGTGGAAGGCGATCGAGCAGAGCTTGCCGGGGGCCAGGACCTTGCCCCGCTCGGCCATGTTCCAGGCGATCGCCTTGAGCGTGGTCTCCCCCTGGCAGAACCGGACCTGGATGTGATTCTTCCGCTCGCCGACGATCTTCGGCTCGGCCACGACTCGCACGTTGTTGGCGACCAGCAAGGGCTTCGGGTTGCCGACGCCGTGGGGCTCGAGCGCGTCGATCGCCTCGACGACCTTGAGCGTCAGCACGCCCAGCGGGACCTCGGCATCGATCCAGATCGACTTCTGCAACTGTTCGGCCGAGAGCACCCCTCGGCAATGAAGATCGAACGACTCGGCGAAGGTATCGAAGTGGGCCCGGGGGATCTTCAGGCCGGCGGCGGCGGCGTGGCCGCCGAACGAGGTCAGGCCGCCCGCGCAGGCGTGGATGGCGTTGTACAGGTTGAACCCGGTAATCGACCGGGCCGACCCCTGCCCCTGGTGCTCGTTCAGGGCGACGACGATGGTCGGCCGGTGGTAGGTGTCGACCAGCCGGCTGGCGACGATCCCGATCACGCCGGGGTGCCACCCCTCTCGGCCGAGGACGATCGCCCCCCGGTCCTTCAGGCCCCCCTGCGCGGCGATCATCTCGTGGGCCTCGTCGACGATCTTCCGCTCGACCTCCTGACGCTGGGAGTTGCAGAGGTCTAGGGCCTGGGCCAGTTCCTCGGCGCGGCCCTGGTCCTCGGTCGTGAGCATCTCGACGGCCTGCATCGCCCGTTCGAGCCGGCCGGCGGCGTTGATCCGGGGGGCGACCTTGAAGCTGATCGTCCCCGTGTTCAGGCCGCGCCCGCCCAGGCAGCCGGCCGAGGTCAGCAGGGCGCGGAGCCCAGGGCGGGCCGAGTCCGCCAGGCTAGCGAGCCCGTGGCGGACCAGGATGCGATTCTCCCCCTTGATCGGCATGATGTCGGCGATCGTGGCCATCGCCACCAGGCCGATCGACTGGACGAGGAAGTCGCGGAGGTGCGGCGACGCCCTCTTGCCGTCGCCGAACCCCTTGCAGACCTGCCAGGCCAGCTTGAACGCCACGCCGCAGCCGCAGAGTTCCTTGAACGGGTAGGCGCTCCCGTCGAGCCCGGGGTGGACCAGGACGTCGGCCCCGGGCAGGTCGGCACCGATCGTGTGGTGGTCGGTGATGATCAGCTCGACCCCCAGCTCGCGGGCGAGCCGGGCCTCGGCGACGGCGGAGATCCCGCAGTCGACCGTGATGATCAGCTCGGCCCGGCGCTCCGTGACGAGCTTGCGGATGGCCTCGGCGTTGACGCCGTAACCCTCCTCGACCCGGTGCGGGATGTAGTATTCAACGTCCTCGGCGCCGGCGAGCTTGAGGCAGGCCCAGAGGATGCTCGTCCCGCAGACGCCGTCGACATCGTAGTCGCCATAGATCACGATCTTCCGGCGATTTCGGATCGCGGCCACGATCCGGTCGGCGGCTTCGACCACGCCCGGCAGGGTGCCGGGGTCGTGCAGGCCGTTCAGTCGGGCATCGAAGAAGTTCGTGACGCCCGGAGCGTCGGCAACCCCTCGGTTCAGCAAGAGCTGGGCGATCAGGGGAGGAACGTGCGCCGACCGGCTCAGCTCGTCCACCAGCCCCGCGTCGAACGGTCGGAGTCGCCAGCGTGTGGTCATCAGCGACCTTCCTCTCCGGGAGGCGGCCAGACCTCCCAACCCGAGCCGAGGGACAACGCCACTCGCCAGTCTAACCTATTCCCTCGACGAAGGTCGATGAGACGGCGGTCGATGGGCAAATCTGCTCAATCCCGAAATCAATCATCGACCATCGGCCATCCGACCATCGCAGGCTCCAACGTCAGAACCACCCGCGCCGCCAGGCCATGATGGTCATGCCAATCGGGGCGCTGAGCATGACGGTGCAGGCCGACCAGAATAGCGCGGCCCTGGGCAAAGGCGGCCAGGTGAACATCAGGGTGTCGCCGAAGAAATTCATCCCGAAGAAGCCGACGACGAACGTCAAGGGGAGGAACATGACGTTGACCACCGTCAGCGCCTTCATGATGTCGTTGGTCCGGTTGGAGACGACCGACAGGTAAGTATCCAGCGCCCCGGCGATGAGGTCGCGGAGGCTCTCGACGATGTCGTGGATCCGGACGAGGTGGTCGTAGACGTCGCGGAAGTACATCCGATACTCGGGCTGGACCTGCGCGTAGGGGTCGCGGGCCAGCCGGTTGAGCACCTCGCGCATCGGGATCACGACCCGATGGAGCTGGAGGGCGGCCCGCTTGACGTGGAAGATCTTGCGGAGCGTCCGGGGCGTCGGGACGTGGAAGACCTCATCCTGGGCGTCGTCGATGGCGTCGTCGAGGTGCTCGATCGCCGGCAGGAACTCGGCGACCACC
>JAJYDH010000079.1 GCA_021777685.1 Planctomycetota bacterium
CCGACGTCGCCGGTGGCCTCAAGAACCAGTGCGGCCAGACCGACCGGGGCGCGGCGGCCCTGGTGAAGGACCTCAAGCGCCGGGGGCTGCTCGACGACACGCTGGTCGTCTGGGGCGGGGAGTTCGGCCGGACGCCGATGGTCGAGTCGAACGCCGCTCTCGGGCGGAGCCTGGGCCGCGACCACCACCCGCAGGCGTTCACGATGTGGATGGCCGGCGGCGGGATCAAGCCCGGGATGACGATGGGCGCCACCGACGACCTCGGCTTCCACGTCACCGAGGACCCCGTCCACGTCCACGACATCCAGGCGACCATCCTCCACCTGCTCGGCCTCGACCACACCCGGCTGACCTACAAGTCCCAGGGGCGCGACTTCCGGCTGACCGACGTCAGCGGGGTCGTCGTCGAGAAGCTCCTCGCCTGACCGAAAGGCTTTCGACCATGAGCGGCAAGGAACTATCGGGCCGGGTGGCCCTCGTGACCGGCGCCTCGCGAGGGCTCGGCGCCGCGATCGCCCGGAGTCTGGGCAAGCGAGGGGCGAAGGTCGCCGTCAACACGTTCGGCAGCCCCGAGAAGGCGATGGCCGTCGCCGAGGCCATCATCGCCGATGGCGGCGAGGCCGAGGTCTTCAAGGCCGACGTCCGCGACGAGGTCCAGGTCGGCACGATGGTCGGCGCGATCCAGTCGAAGTTCGGGCCCGTCGACATCCTCGTCTGCAACGCCACCGGGCCCCAGCCGTTCGTCAAGCTCGAAGACCTGACCTGGCAGGCGTGCCTCGATCAGCTCGAATTCTTCGTCAAGAGCCCGATCCTGCTGGCCAGGGCCGTGCTCCCGTCGATGAAGTCCCGCCGGTCGGGCCGGATCATCCAGATCGGCTCGGAGGTGTTCGAGAAGGGCGTCCCGCAGTTCTCGAACTACGTCCAGGCCAAGGGGGCGCAGCTCGGCCTGACCCGATCCTGGGCCAACGAGCTGGCCGAGTGGCAGATCACCGTCAACCTGGTCGCCCCCGGCTGGATACCCACCGAACGCCACGCCGGGGACTCGCAGGCGATGAAGGACGCCTATGCCCGGGGCGTGCCGATGAAGCGCATGGGCGAGCCCGAGGACATCGGCGAGGCCGTCGCCTTCCTCGCCTCCGACTCGGCCCGGTTCATCACCGGCCAGAGGATCTCGGTCAACGGCGGGAACACGGTGGGCTGAGGCGGCGGGGGGTCCGAGGATCGTCGATCGGAAAATCGGCCGCCGAGCCGCCGATCGCGGCCTAGGCTTGCGGTGAGCGACCTTTCGACCTCTCTCCTACCCGGCTCACGATGCCGCGCCGAAACGCCCTCGCGGGCGGGAGGGTCGTCTCGCGCACCGAGATCCCGGACATCGGAGGACCGAGCCGCCATGACCGATAAGCCGAACCGAATCCTGGAGTTCCTGACCACCCCGCCCCGGCCCGAGGGCGACGCCTGCCGGTCGAACCGCCGACGGAAGTCGACGGCCCCCGTCGAGATCTCCTGGCCCGATGGCGGAGGCTGGCGGACGGCCCGCGCCCGGCTCCGGAACATCAGCCGGGGAGGGGCCGCGCTGATCGCCGCCGTCCCGCCGCCCCTGACACGCAAGGCCCGGCTCCGCCTGACCGAGGGCGAGGGCACTCCCTGGATCGAGGCCGAGATCCTCGCCGCCGACGCCCAGCCGCCGAAGCGACAGTTGGTCCGCGTCCGGTTCATTGACCCATGTCCCAGCTTCATGCTCCAACTGGCCATACTCGGCTTCGTCGAGGCCGACGATGAGGGGCCCCCCTCCCCCTGCGAGTGGGTCGCGTGGACTCCGGAGATGACGAAGTAGCGGCCATCCTGGCGAGGAGGGCCCGCGGGATCGGATCATCGGCGGGGCACCTCCTTGTGCCACCGGCCGGGCTCTGGTCTGCTGGGCGGGGTCGGCGAGCCGATCCCGCCCCAGGAGCCCCGCCATGAACGAGTCGCGTCGCCAGTTCACCCGCCATGCGTTGCAGTCCCTGACGGCCCTCGCCCTGATCGACGGCCTGGCCGCCCACCGCCTGTTCGGCGACGACGTCCGGCCGGCCGTCGACGACTGGCTCAAGCAGCTCGACGCCATCAGCCGGGACGTCAAGGACGAGAGGATCAAGGACACCGAGTTTCAACTGGCGCTGGAAGGGTTGTACCGCAAGGTCGACCTGCCGGGCCTCCTGAAGACGCTCGACTTCGAGCGGATGGCCCGGGGCGTGAACTACAAGGACCGGGGCGAGACCAGCCTGCCGGTCGACTTCAAGCAGGTCGCCGGCCTGCCGACGAAGCTCGTCTGGGGCCGGCAGATCTTCGCGCTCAAGAAGGGGCGGTCGGTCGTCCCGCACGGCCACGACAAGATGGCGACCGGGTTCCTGGTCCTGAGCGGCAGGCCCCACGGCCGGCACTTCGACCGGGTCGAGGACGGCGACGACCATTACCTGATCCGCCCGACCATCGACCGCAATTTCGCCCCCGGCGAGTTCTCCACGGTCTCGGATCACAAGGACAACGTCCACTGGTTCACGAACGACCTGGACGAGCCCGCCTTCCTGTTCAACGTCCACGTCATCGGCATCAACCCCGAGAACTCGAACCCGGCGGGACGGGTGTACGTCGACCCGATGGGCGAGAAGGTGAGCGGCGGGCTCATCAAAGCCCGAAAGTTGACTCACACAGAGGCTAACGAGATGTATGGTTGACACATTGCATGCCCTCCAGGATCAACAACAAGGGCCTCCAGCTTCTCCTACACGCTGGAGGCCCTTCCCATAATTTGAGAGGTTGAGTATCAAGATCCTCATTGAAAGCGCCGATGATAGCCGTGTGAGAATGGCGGGCCTTCGACGGCCCGCCACCTAGAATCGATCAACACGCCTTCCGTGCCCTCCTTGCCACAAGATGAGCAAGGTAGCAGATAACCGTCGCCACGATGATCCACTTGGCGATCGTCGGGTCTGGCATCTCTCGGATAATCTCGATGAAAACTTGAGCGATCCAGGGCAATCTGCGTTTGAGCGTGTCCACTTTAGGATGCTCTCCCTGACCAGGGGCGGGCTTGTCTGTTGGGGGCCGGGCGTGGACTAGACGCCCGGCCCTCGTTTCGTTACTCGAAACGACTTGATCCGCAGTTCTTATCGGCACTCCAACAGCGCCTATACTCCCTCGTCTCACTCAGACCCCTATTTTTAGCGTATATAAAGACCGCAAACCCTTCCCTCGTCGAGAGTTAAGGATTTCGGTCTTTTTTTTATTTTGGCTAAAGTCCTTCACAACACAAACGAGGTATTGTTTCTCCATTTCTCCCATCTTTTCAGGGGCTCCGGGTCGGGGGACAACGATGTCCATTGATATTTCTTCCCTATACCAATCTGTCCAATGGTTTACGAACGATCTGAACGAGCCCGCCTTCCTGTTCAACGTCCACGTCATCGGCATCAACCCCGAGAACTCGAACCCGGCGGGACGGGTGTACGTCGACCCGATGGGCGAGAAGGTGAGCGGCGGGCTCATCAAGGCGAAGAAACTCGGCCACGGCGAGGCCGTCCGGCTCTATGGCTGAGGGGGCCGGCGGGTTTTGCCCTTTTTCGATCGCGGGGATCGCTCTAAAATCCGGCCCGCGGAGGATCGAGGCCGTCCGGGAGGGGCGCGCCGGCGGTGGGCCAGGGAGGATGCCATGTCGACGCGATCGATCGCCGACCTCCTGGGGCGAGGATTGGAGTGGCACCGGCTCGGCGACCTCGATCGGGCCGCCGAGGCCTATGGCGAGGTCCTGACGCTCAACCCGGACCAGCCCGAGGCGGCCCACCTGATCGGGATCGTGGCGGCCCAGCGGGGCGAGTTCGAGCCGGCGGCCCGGTCGATCGCCCGGGCGATCGCGCTCCGTCCCGCCGCCGCGCATTTCCACGCGAACCTGGGCGAGGTCTACCGGGCCATCGGCCAGTCCCGGCGGGCCGCCGCCTGTCAGCGGGTCGCCCGGCGGCTTTGCCCCGAGGGCTTCGATGGTCCGGGCGATCACGACGTCCTGATCCGCGCCGAGGGCAGCCCCGATCTTCCCTTCGAGCCGGCCGGTCGAGGCGCGGGGCTTGCACCCGGGCCGGGCGAGGCCCACCTCAACCTCGGACGGGCCTTATACGAAGCCCGTCGGCTGAAAGAGGCCCTGTTTCACTGCGGCGAGGCCGTCCGGCTGTCTCCCGGCCACGCCCCGGCCTGGAACAACCTGGGGAACGTCCTCCGCGAGCTGGGCCGGACGACCGAGGCCAAGGCCAGCTATGCCGAGGCGCTCCGGGTCGACCCGGACATGACGGTGGTGTACCTCAACCTCGGCCGGCTCGTGCAAGACGAGGGGCGGCTGAAGGATGCCGAGACCTGGTTCAGGATCGCCCTCGGACTCGAACCCGACTCCGTCGAGATCCGCTGGAGCCTGGCCAACGCCCTGGAGTTGTCGGGCCGGTACGACGAGGCGGCCTCGCTCTGCGAGCAGGCTCTGGCGCTCGACCCCAACTCGGCGGAGTCGCTCGTCTGCCTCGGCTCGGTCCGCCACGCGCAAGGGCGGCTCGACGACGCGGTCCGTCACTTCCGCGACGCGACCCGCGCGAATCCGGGTTACGTCCCGGCGCATTGCAGCCTCGGGGTCGTCCTGGGGCAGGGGGGCGACTTCGAAGGGGCCGAGCGGTCGTTCCGCGACGCCCTCCGCCTGCCGGCGGACCGTCATCGGACGCTCAACGAACTGGCCAAGCTCCTCCGGGGGAAGCTCCCGCAGGCGGACCTCGACGCGATCGAACGGCTGATCGCCGACCCCGACCTGCCCGACAACAAACGCGCGGACCTCCACCTCGGCGCGGCCGAGGTCCTCGACGCCCGGGGAGATTATGCCCCGGCCGCCGAGCATGTCCGCCGGGGGAAGGGGATCAGGCGGGCCGAGACCGTCAGGGCCGGGACCGAATACCGGCCCGAGCCGTTCGAAGCATTCGTCGACGGGATGGTCGCCTCCTGTCCGACTGAATTCTTCGAACGGGTCCAGGGCTTGGGCCTGTCGACCGATCGTCCGGTCTTCGTCTTCGGCCTGCCCCGTTCCGGCACGACGCTGACCGAGCAGATCCTCGCCGCCCACTCGCAGGTCCACGGGGCCGGCGAGCTGCCCCTGGCACGGATGGGGTTCGATTCGCTCCCCGCGATCCTGGAACTTCCCGTCACCGCGGAACGGGCGCTGGGCGCGATCGATCGTGAATCGGCCGATCGGCTCGCACGCGCCCATCTCGCGAGGCTCGACGAGATCGGCCGAGGGGTCCCGCTCGTGGTCGACAAGATGCCCGAGAATTACCACTACCTCGGCTATCTCGCGGTCCTCTTCCCCCGGGCCCGCTTCATCCACTGCCGGCGAGACCTTCGCGACGTCGGCGTGTCCTGCTGGTTCACCAACTTCCGCGATATCCGCTGGGTCAACGACCTGGATCACATCGCCGCGAGGTTCGCCGGATATCGGCGGCTGATGGCGCACTGGTCCGCCACGCTCCCCGTCCCGATCCTGGAAATCGACTACGAGGAGACCGTCGCCGACCTGGAAGGGACCGCGCGTCGCCTGCTCGACTGGTGCGGTCTCGACTGGGAGCCCGACTGCCTGTCGTTCCACCGGCCGAGGAATCCCGTCAAGACGGCGAGCACCGCCCAGGTCCGCCAGCCGATCTACACCCGCTCGGTCGGCCGCTGGAAGCACTATCAAGATGAGCTTGGCCCGCTCTTCGACCGCCTGGTCCCGATCCTGGCCGCGATGGTCTGATGACGTCCCGCGATTCGATGATCTCGCGCGGACCCTGCCCTACGATTGCATCAAAGGGCTTCGTTCGGAGCGATCGATGATCAATCGGGACTTGAACGTACGTCACATCAGGTTCGCGGTCGCGACGGCCGGACTTCTCGCGGCGTTGGGGACCGAGGCAGACGCCCGGTGGACCCACGGCTACCAGCCGCCGCCGCCGGCCGCTTAGCACCGCCGATTCAATAACTTCCCGGATCGCGGGGGAAGCCTCTGGAGTGCGGGAGCTTGCTCCCGCTTTTTTGGGGGGAGCTTGCTCCCGGATCTGAGCGGCGGCCGCCGTCGGGAGCAAGCTCCCGGGGAGAAAGCGGGAGCAAGCTCCCGCACTCCAAAAAGGGAAGTTATTGAATCGGCGGTCCTAATCGGTACGTCGATCCTCCTCGGACGGTCTACACCCGCCAGTACCGGGCGGCCGGACCGCGTCACACCCGGCCGCCCAACCCGACGAGATACCGGAACCGACCTTACTACGGCGCGTATGGTTACGGGTTCTACGGCAACGGATCGACCGACGGGTTCTCTCCGATCCAGGGGCGGCGGAATCGCTGAACGATCAGCCGACGGCGCAAGCCTGGGGAATCCCTTTGGCCGGCAGGCGGATGGTGAACCGCGTCCCCTGGCCGGGCGTCGATTCGAAGTCGATGGTCCCGGCGTGGTCCTTGATGATCCCGTAGCTGATCGCCAGGCCGAGCCCGGTCCCCTGGCCGACCGGCTTGGTGGTGAAGAACGGGTCGAAGACCCGGTCGCGGATCGAGTCGGGGATGCCCGAGCCGGCGTCATCGACCGTGATCTCGATCCAGGGGCCGGCCTCTCTCGTGCGGACGACGACCCGCCCGCCCGGCCGGCTCGCGTCGATCGCGTTCGAGAGCAGGCTCTGGAGGACCAGGTTCAGCTTGGCCGGGAAGCAGACCAGCCGGGGGATCGCCGCGAGGTCGGCCTCCAGGGCGACCTCTTTCCCTTCGGCGATCGTCTTCATCAGGTCGACGGTCGAGCTGATCCCGGCGTTGAGGTCGGCCTCCTGGAAGTCGGCCTCGTCGAGGTGGGCGAAGTCGCGGAGCCCTTCGACGATCTTCTGGATCCGATTCAGCCCCCCCTTGGAACGTTCCAGGAGGCCCTGGAGGTTCGCGAGCACGAAGGGGAGGTCGACGTCCTCGGCGAGCTGGACGATCTGGGCGTGGAGCACGCGCTCGTACTCGGCCAGGGTCCGCTCGGACTGCTGGTAGAGGCGGAGGACGTCGTGGAGGCCGGTGACCTCGCGCTTGAGGACCGCCAGGTTGTTGGTCACGAACGCCAGGGGATTGTTGATCTCGTGGGCGACCCCGGCCGCGGTCTGCCCCAGGCTGGCCATCTTGGCCTGCTGGAGCATCCGGCACTGGGCGTCCTTGAGCTCGCGATGGGCCGCCTGGAGGGCCTGGTGCGCCGCGCGGGTCTCGGAGAGCGACCGGCTGAGATCGGCGGTCCGCTCCTCGACCTTGACCTCCAGCTCGTCGCGGGCCTGGCGAAGCTCTCCCTCGGCCCGATCGAGCTGCTCGCCGACCCGCCGGGCGATCCGCTCGCAGATCAGGCCGAACAGGAAGATGGCCGCCGTCGCCAGCGCGGCCGAGGTGATCGCCGCCGTGGAGGCCCCCGCCGATGCGGTGACGACGTGGGTCAGCCACGCGACCACCCCGACCGTCCCCACGACCAGCGGCAGGAACACCCGGAGCAGCCGGGCCCGGACCGATGACCCCGCCAGACGATGGAGCGGGAATGCCCGAGGGCCCGACGCGGCCACCAGCCCCGCCCCCAGCACGACGAAGCAGAACGACGTGTTCAGGGCCATCGGGATCGAGCTGGTCCCGTAGAGCAGGGGGGCGTTCGGGCTGAAGAGATATCCCAGGCTGAAGACGAGCCCCGTCAACCCCGCGACCAGCCCGCAAGCCCCCGCCAGGTCTCCGAGCCTGCCCCGGACGAAGGGGAATGTGACCGAAGCCAGGCCGATCCCGGAGGCGAGAAACGCGACGGCGGAAAAGGGGGCCATCTTGCCCAGATCGACCAGCCCGACGCTCGTCGAGGGCACGCGATAGAACCAGCGGTCGACGGCCAGGTCCACGCCGGCGGCCGTCTCCATCAGCCTCAAACCGGCGATCAGGACAACGAGGGTCGCCACCACCCCCGCGACCATCCGGGCCGCCCGCCCCCCGCCGACGGCCAGGAACGCCGCACCCAGGACGATGAACGCCAGGGCCGTGTTCGGGGCCATCGGGATGTAGCTCGCCCTGATCCCGAGCAGGAAAGGCTTTTGCGTCCACCAACCGACCAGCGCCGCGGACCCGACGACGAGGACCACCAGCCCGCAGGATCGGGCCGAGAGCGAAAACGGCGGATCGGTCAGGTCGGTCGTGTCCACGCCCGCTGGTCCTCCCGTCTTGCCGCGTCCCGCGACTTCGAGGCGAGCATCGACCGCCGCATCGAGGAGGTTCCGTCCGAGACGAAGCGGATCGGCCGAATCTTGGCCCCGGCATCCTCGCCGGGCGCCTCAAGACAATATCAACCGATCGACACAAGGGACGCAACAGATTTCGCCGAGACCTCAAACCTCGAGCGCTGTCTCGCGCGGTGAAAGGACGTGATCGTTCTGAGGTTAGCCGACTCGAGTTTTCCAGGTCGTCTCGGGCCGAGCGACTTCTCGCCTACTTCGAAAAACAGGAGAGGAGTCAGGGCTTGAGCCATGACTCCTCTCGTAGTTACCAGTACCCCCACGGGGACTCGAACCCCGGTCCCTAGGCTGAGAACCTAGTATCCTAGGCCACTAGACGATGGGGGCGGCGTGATGGAATCATGATCGCGTCCGAAGCCGCGTTTGTCAAGTATCTCGCGCACTCAAATCGAGCGGACAGGATGAAAATCAGGAGTCCGTGGCGACCCGGACGTTTATCCGGTCGCCGATTTTACGATACTATCTCGTCGGAGTCGCCGGCATGGCCACCGGCGGCCGACCAGGACGATGGGTTTGTGTTTGTCGGGAACGATGTGGCACCGTCGTCGGGCTCGACTTCGCGCGAGAGATCGACCGTTGGGTTCGTGTTAGCTCTGGCTTGCTACAGCTTGGCTTGGCTTTGTCCCAAAATCTCGATTGCCGAGACGACTGATGAGAGACGTGGCAACCTGGTGGAATTGGGGATCAGAAATTTGAGATATCAGATTTCCAATTTCCCGCAAGCAGTCTCAAAGATCGAGGATTTGAGAGAAACCGGTTGGGTTCGTCTTTTCGGGATGAGGAGGGGGGATGCCAGAGGTCTCGGTCGGCGGTCGGCGGCTGTTCTATGACGACCAGGGCTCGGGGGAACCGCTGGTCTTCCTGAGCGGCCTGGGGGGGGATCACCGGGCGTTCGGCGTCTCGACCCGCCACTTCTCGGCGAGATTCCGGGCGCTGGCGCTCGACGCCCGGGACTCCGGCCGGAGCGACCGGGCGGCCGGCCCGTACTCCACGGCCGACCTGGCGGACGACGTCGCCGGGTGGCTCGACGCGGTGGGGGCGACTCCGGCCCGGGTGGTGGGGCACTCGCTGGGCGGACTTGTGGCTCAGGAGCTGGCGATCCGCCATCCCGGGAAGGTCCGGAGTCTGGTGCTGGCCTCCACCCACGCCGGGTCGAACGACTGGCGGAAGGCGGTGATCGAGTCGTGGATCGTCGCCAGGCGACGGGTCGAACCGGCCGATTTCGCCCGGGTCACGATGCCCTGGCTGGTGGCCCCGCCATTCCTCAAGGCCAGGGCGCAGGTCGAGGGGCTCGTTCGGTTCGCCGAGCGGAACGAGTGGCCGCAGGCCCCCGATGCCTTCGAGCGCCAGGCGCGGGCGGCGATCGAGCACGACGCCCGCGACCGGCTCGGGTCGATCCGGGCCCCGACCCTGGTCCTGGTCGGCGAGCTTGACCTCGTGAATCCCCCGGCGATCGCCCGCGAGCTGGCCGAAGGGTTGCCCGACGCCCGGCTGGTCGTCTTGCCCGGGGTGGGGCACCTGCCGCACATCGAGGACGGCGGCGGTTTCCGGAGGGAGATCGGAGCGTTCCTCGGATCGCCCGGCTGAGGCTCGGCTTGCGTCGATCGGCGAGGGGGGATACGCTCCCCGATGATGGTGATCGTTGTCGATGTCGAGGAGGTCCGCGATGGCCACGGAAGAGGAACTCAAGCACGCCTACAAGGCCTTCAAGAAGCGGCTCAAGCTGGCCAGGCTCGACGACGAGTCCGGACTCAGCCCCGGCAGCAAGAGGTCGGCGATCCGGGGGATCACCCCGCCCAACGGCCACCCGCCGGGAGTCTGGGAAGAACTCGTCGCCCAGAAGAAGCTGAAGCGCGAAGGGAGCGGGACCTATTCCCTGGCCAACGAGATCTGACCCCGAGACGGGGCGAGCGGTCGTCCCATGACGTGCGCCCGCCCGGGGACTCCGGAACGTCCCTTCGCGCCCTATCGGTCGGCCCTCTGCGGCTCGACCCTGCTGATGATCGGGCTGTCCTGGCCCCTCTGGGTGGACGGCTTCGACTGGCCGAGGGTGCCATTCCTGGCGGGCTGGCCCCAGTTCCCTCGATGGGTCTCCTGGGCAACACCGGGAGGGATCGTCGGGGCGCTCGGGATGGCCTCACTTGGCCGAGCCTGGCGGCCGATGATCGGTCTCGGCTTGCTGCTCCTGGCCTTCGCGATCCTGGGCGATCAGGATCGACTCCAGCCCTGGGCCTATCAATTCCTGGTCATCGGCCCGGCGCTGGCCTGCCTGTCACGGGCTCGGGCGCTCCGCGTCGCTCGCTGTTATGTCATCAGCCTTTACGTCTATTCGGGCCTGTCGAAGCTGGACGCCTCGTTCGTCGCCGAGCTGGGCCCGACCTTCCTCGCGGCGGGTCTCGGGCCATTCGGGATCTCGCCCGCGGGCTGGACCGCGACGGCCCGGACCCTGGCGATCCTGGCGATGCCGGCCTCAGAGATCTCGGTGGGGGTGCTGCTGGCGATCCCGGCGACCCGCCGAATCGGGCTGGTCGGGTCGGTCGGCCTGCATTCGACCCTGATCCTGATCCTGGGGCCCTGGGGGCTCGGCCATAGCGCGATCGTCCTGGCCTGGAACGCCTCGTTGATCCTCGAAAACCTCATCCTCTTCGGCCCGAATGTGGCCCCGAGCGAGGTCGAGGCGGATACAGTCTTCGGCCCGCTGGCCTGGGCGGTCTTTGCGGCGGCCCTGGTCCTCCCGGCGGGCGAACGCTCTGGCCTCTGCGACGCCTGGCCGGCGCATGCCCTGTATGCCAGCCATTGCGAGCGGGCCGACGTCTCCCTTCACGAGGACGAACTCGACCGATTCCCCGAGTCGATCCGCCGTCGGCTCGATCCCGAGGGAATCGGCCCCTGGCGGAGGCTCGACCTCACCGGCTGGAGCCGCGACGTCCGGGGCACGCCGGTCTACCCTTCGGCCCGGATCGGCCTGGCCGTCGGGGAGTTCCTGGAGTCTCGATACGCCAGCGTCCGCCCCGTCCGGGTGGTCCGACTGGGCCGGGCGTCCCTCCTGGAAGGCCGTCGGACCCGCGACGAAGCCGTCGGGCTCAAAGCGATCCGGGCGCTTGCCGGCCAGTTCCTCCTGAATGCCCATCCGGCCGGGATCGGCGGGCGAGACTGACGTCCCTGGACGTCGAAATTCGAGGTCCGGCGCGCCCTTCGCGGGAAGATGGTAAGTTTGTAGAGATCGGCGAAATTTAAGCCTCCGCGATCGCGTTCGAGGCGCCTGACTCGATGCGCCGAGGTGATCCGACGACCCGGTCGGGTCCTTGCGAGGGTGACGACCGGGGGAGTGGACCGAGGACGCGGCGAGCGCCGCGGGACCGTTCATGCCTTCCATCAAGAATCTCACCCCCGGAACGCCGGAACCCCTCGGGCCGACCGTGCTGCCCGAGGGGATCAACTTCGCGGTCCATTCGGCGGGCGCCACTCGCGTCGAATTGCTCCTGTTCGACAACGTCACCGACCTGAAGCCGAGCCAGGTCATCCCGCTGGCGCCCGAGACCAACCGGACGGGCGACGTCTGGCACATCTTCATCGAGGGGCTGCCCAACCGGACCCTGTACAACTACCGGGTCGACGGGCCGTACACCCCGGCGGTCGACGGCAGCCGGTACAATCCCGCCAAGATCCTGCTCGACCCGTACGCGCCGGCCGTCACCGGCGACTTCTACTGGAAGACGGGCGACGCCCTCGGCTACGACAACAGCAAGCCGGACGACCCCGAGCGACATCTTCGCCTGGGGGACGTCGACAACGTCGAGGGGGCCGCGCGGTGCGTGGCCTACAAGAGCGACTTCGACTGGCTCGGGGACCGGCACCCCGACATCCCCATCGAGAACTCGATCATCTACGAGGTCCACGTCCGGGGGTTCACCCGCCACCACTCCGCCGAGAGCGACATGGGCGGGACCTATCGCGGGTTCATCGACAAGATCCCCCACCTGCTCGACCTGGGGATCACGGCGGTCGAGCTGATGCCGATCATGGAATTCGACCAGTTCGACGGGCCGTTCCGCGACCCGTTCACCGGCGAGCGGCTGACGAACGCCTGGGGCTACAACACCACGGCCTTCTTCGCGCCCGAGTCGCACTACAGCTATTACGGCAAGATCGGCACCCAGGTCGACGAGTTCAAGATGCTCGTCCGCGAGCTGCACCGGAACAACATCGAGGTCATCCTCGACGTGGTCTTCAACCACACCCGCGAGGGGAACCACTTCGGCCCGTCGATGAGCTTCAAGGGGCTCGACAACAACATCTATTATATGTTGTCGCCCAAGCCCGAGTTCTACATGGACTTCACCGGCTGCGGCAACACCCTGAACTGCAACCACCCGGTCGTCCGCAAGTTCATCCTCGACTGCCTCCGGTACTGGGTGACGGAGATGCACGTCGACGGCTTCCGCTTCGACCTCGCGGCGGTCTTCGCCATCGACGTCGACCAGCAGGAGAAGGGGAAGACGCCGATCATCCACGAGATCGAGACCGACCCGGTCCTCTCGCGGATCAAGCTGATCGCCGAGCCCTGGAGCATCACCCAGTATCGCCTGGGGTCGTTCTCCGACCGCCGCTGGGCCGAGTGGAACGGCAAGTTCCGCGACACCGTCCGCAAGTGGGTCAAGGGGGACATCGGCGTCGCCGCCGAGCTGGGCGCCCGCGTGACGGGCTCGTTCGACCTCTTCGCCAGCAACGAGGATGCCCTCCGCACGCCCTTCCACAGCATCAACTTCGTGACCTGCCACGACGGCTTCACGCTCAACGACCTCGTCTCGTTCAACGACAAGCACAACGAGCGGAACGGCGAGAACAACCGCGACGGGGCCAACGACAACGAGAGCTGGAACTGCGGCTACGAAGGGTTCGTCGAGCTGTCGAACCTGCCCCAGGAGGAAAAAGACGCGATCGAGGCCCTCCGCCGCCAGCAGATCAAGAATTTCCTGACGATCCTGTTCCTCTCGCAGGGCACCCCGATGCTGCTCTACGGCGACGAGATGCGCCGGACGGCCGAGGGGGACAACAACACGGTCTTCCAGGACAATCACCTCAACTGGATCAACTGGGAGAACGCGAAGCGTCACGAGGAGATCCTCCGGTTCACCCGGCTGGTCATCGCCTTCCGGAAGCGGCACTCGTTCGTCCGCCGCTGGCGCTACATGACCGGCGACGAGGACGAGACGCCGAACATCCGGACCGTCACCTGGCACGGCGTCAGGCCGAACCAACCCGACTTCTCGGGGACCTCCCGGTTCATCGCCTGGGCCCTGGAGGCCTTCGAGACCCACGACCGATCGGATGTGCCGATTTACATCGCCACCAACACCTTCTGGGAGCCGATCGACGTCGAGCTTCCCGAGACGCCCAACCGCCGGTGGTACCGGGTGATCGACACCTCCCGCCCGCCCGGCCAGGATATCGTCCCCGAGGAGGAGGCGTTCTTCCTCGGAGAGCCGACTTATACGGTCCGTCCCCGGAGCACGATCGTCCTCATCGCCCGCTAACTTCGTTGTCCGCCGTCGGTCGATGTCCTAGATTCCGAGAGCGGCGATCGAGGTTGATCGCGGCCCTCCCGACCGATGCCCCTCGTCGCGATCGCCCGGGCGATCGCGACGAGGGGGGGGATGGCCATAATTCGCCCACGAAGCGGACCGCCGGCCGGATCTCCTGGATGAGCCAGTACCCACGACGAAGGGGTGACTTTCGATGAACGGTCCGAAACGTGCGAGCGGTTTCACTCTCATCGAATTACTGGTCGTGATCGCGATCATCGCGGTCCTGATCGCGCTACTCCTGCCCGCCGTCCAGGCGGCTCGCGAGGCGGCCCGACGATCTCAGTGCGTCAATAATCTCAAGCAGATCGGGCTGGCCCTGCACAACTATCACAGCTCGAACAACAGCCTCCCCTGGGGTCAGTGCGAGGACGACCACTGGCAGGATTACTCGACGCACCTGCCCCTCTTGCTGTTCCTGGAGCAGGGGACGATCTACAACGCCTTCAACCTCGCCGACCTCCAGGCGGTCGGCAGCAGCGATTGCGGGGCCGAGCCCGGCTGGCCGATCAACACCACGGCCACTTTTGCGAAGATCAACGTCTTCCTCTGCCCGTCCGACACCGACCGCCTGACCAACCCCGCCGGCCACAATAACTACGCGGGCAATTGCGGCAGTTCGCCCAGCTCGATCAACACGCTCGGCCCGATGAACGGCCCGTTCATCGGGGCCGACCCGGGCGCGGTCCTGAATACCCGCGTCTTCGGCTTCCAGGACGTGAGGGACGGGCTGAGCAACACCGCCGCCTTCAGCGAGAAGGTCAAGGGGATCGGGACGACGAATACCATCGATCTCACCAAGCCCAGCTCGACCGTCTTCGCCGTCGCGGCCACGGCGGTCATGAACCTCCCGTCGCAATATTACGCCGCCTGCCTCGCCGCCAATCCGGCGACGGGGGCCCCGCAAACGGGCTACGGGTACGACCAAACCGGCAACCCCTACCTGTGGGGGATCGGCGGGATGTGGCACATCGGCTACCCGCCCCAGACGCGATACAATCACGTCATGACGCCCAATACGGCGAGTTGCAGCACCGGCTCCGGGGGCGGCGGCAATCAGGGCGCCCACACCGCGAGCAGCCGCCATCCGGGCGTCGTCAACGTCCTGTTCTGCGACGGCTCGGTCAAGGCCGTGAAGAACACGATCGGTGCCACGACCTGGTGGGCCCTCGGCACGATGGGCAACGGCGAGGTGATCCCGGCCGATTCCTACTGAGCCTCCGGCCTCTCGGCGGCCGGTTGCATCGGGACGGCCGACCTCCTATGTTCGGCGAGTGGTCGGCACGCCCTTGAGGGCCGGACCGAACCTCGACCGGACATCCAGGAGCCGCCCCGATGCGATATCTCAAGCACTCAGCCCGCCGGACACTGGCAGCGGTCGCGTCGACCCTCGCGACGGCGGGCGTCGTCGCCGCCCAGCAGCCGGCGAGCCCCGTCGGGACGCTCGACGGTCACACCGAGGCCGTGTACTCGGTCGCCTGGACGCCCGACGGCAAGTCGCTCGTCTCCGGCGGCTTCGACCAGACCGTCCGGCTCTGGGACGTGGCCTCGCGGAAGGAACTCAAGCGGTTCGAGGGGCATACCGGCCTGGTCCTGACCGTCGCCGTCGACAAGGACGGCAGGCGAATCCTCTCGGGCGGCCTCGACAAGTCGGTCAGGCTCTGGGAGATCCCGGCAACCGGCCCGACTAAGACGCTGGCCGATCATCCGGCAGGAATCCGGTCCGTGGCGCTCAAGCCCGACGGCAAGCAGCTCGCCGCCGCCTCGGGCAAGATCGTCAAGGTCTGGGATTTCGACGCCTCGAAGCCGATCCGCGACCTCGCCGGGCACGCCGAGGACGTCGAGTCCGTCGCCTGGCGAGGGGACGGCAACCAGATCGCCTCGGGCGACAAGTCGAAGACGATCCGGCTCTGGGACGCCAATTCGGGCGAGGCGAAGGGGACGATCGAGACCCCCTCCGACACCATCCTCGGGCTGGTCTACTTGCCCGACCAGAAGCAGATCATCTCCGCCGGCTCGGACGGCGTCGCGAGGCTCTGGAAGCTCCCCGAGGGCGAGACGAAGGCGGAGGCGGTCCGGACCTTCGCCGGTCCCCAGGGGCCGATCCTGGCGATCGCCCTCGACCCGGCCGGCGCGAAGCTCGTCGCCGGCTCGGCCGACAAGACGGCCCGGGTGTTCGAGGTCGGGACGGGCAAGGAACTCTTCAAGCTCGAAGGCCACGGCGACGCCGTCCGGGCCGTCGCGGCGACGAAGGACGGCCAGAAGGCCATCACCGGCTCGGCCGACAGGACGGTCAAGGTCTGGAACCTCGCCGACGGCAAGCTCCTGACGACCTACCCCGCGTTCCCGGTTCCGGTCGCCTCGGTCGCCGTGGGGACCGACAACAAGACGCTGCTCGTCGGGCTGGCGGACGGCTCGGCCAGGGTCCTCGACCTGACCTCGGCCGACCCGGCGAAGGCCGAACGGCAGGCGATCGCCGCCCATGCCGGGCCGATCGCGGCCGTCGCGGTCCTGCCCGACAACGCGACGCTGCTCACCGCCTCGGACGACCGGTCGATCAGGACCTGGCCGGTCGTCGCCCCTGGTCCGCTCAGGACTTTCGCCGGCCACGGGAGCCAGGTCTACTCGGTGGCCTGGTCGCCCGACGCCTCGAAGGCCCTCAGCGGCTCGGCCGACGCGACCGCCCGGATCTGGGACGTCGCCAAGGGGTCGCAGATCAAGGCGATGGAGAAGGCCCACGCCAGCGTCGTCTACGCCGTCGCCTGGAGCCCGAAGGGCGACCTCCTCGCCACCGGCGGCGACGACAAGCTCGTCAAGTTCTGGGACCCGGCCGAGGGGAAGGAGCTTCGGAAGGGAGAAAGGCAAGGCG
>JAJYDH010000631.1 GCA_021777685.1 Planctomycetota bacterium
GGACGCCGTTGCGGAAGAGGGTGGGGACCTCGTAGAAGTGGCCGGGCGGGTTGAACCGCTGGATCGGCACGTTGTCCGTGTAGTCGGCCCCTTCCCCCTTCGAACTCGCCCATTCGAGGATCGCCCGCCGGCCGGCGTCGCGGACCTTCTGCTTGTTCTCGTCGAGGACCTCGTGCGACCCCTCTTCCCAGAGGAACGTCAGGTCTCGGGCCATCGGCACGAGCCGCTGGCCGATCGACTGGCCTCGCGAGAGGATGACCGGCCCGTCGTGGCCATAGTTGCCGGTCTGAGAGAGGTGGTGCTCGATCGCCGAGTGGGTCAGGAAGCTGGTCGTGACGACGTGGGGGATCTTCACCCCGGCCTCGCGCTGCGACCGACGGGTCTTGGCCAGGTGCAGCTCCAGGAAGCTCCGGTGTTTGCCGGCGATCATCACGAACGGATTGACCGCCTTGACGACACCCGCGCCCGTCGTCCACCGGCTGCCCACTCCCGCCGCCAGCGAGACCACGGCGACCTCACCGTTGCGGAGGGCCTGCTCGCCCCGGGCGCGGGCTTTCTCCAGGGCAGGACCCTGCGCGAAGGTCAGGTCGGCGTCGTCGACGTCGCGGATCTCGACGTCCACCGGGAGCCGGTTCCGGGCCAGGCCGATCCGCCCCCGGCGGAGGTCCTCGCGGAGCTGTTCGTGCTGGACGGGGTCGAATCCGTTCTCGTGGCGGATCTGCTCGGCGAGGCGGTCCCGGTCGGCCGAGGTCGTGTCGGCCGCGGCCCGGGTGACGGGGAACAGGTTGTTGATCATCGTCCGGAAGACCCGGAGAAGCTCGGTCGTGCTCTCGCAGTGGTTGGCGAAGTGGTCGACGTCGGACTTCCGGAGCGTGTCCAGGTTGGCCGTCCCCTCGGCGATCATCCGGGGAACTTGCAGGGTGTAATAGCGAGGAGGCATCATCGCTTCGGCGTCGACGGCCAGCTCGGCGAAGGTCCCGTGCGGGTTGATCCGGAAGTCGTAGACGACCGGCTCCATCGCGAACGGCAGGGCGTCGTCGAGCGTGGCCTTGACCCGCTTCATGATCGCGCCGGCCTCGTCGAGGAACGCGGCCTTGCGGTGGGGGGCGACGAAGAAGGCCATGCCGCCGCCGGACATCCCGCCGAGCATCAGGAAGCCCCAGAAGTCCTCGCCGAGCGCCTGCTTCGCCTCGCGGATGATCGACTCGGTGAACCGGTTGCTCACCCAGGGGATGATCCCCTTGATCGGACCTTCCCAGTTCCGGGTCGTCAGTTCGCCGAGGGCCTTGACGTCGGCCGATTTCACGGCGCGGACGATCGCCTCGAAGATCCGGAGCGCGTCCTGGCGGGCCTCCCACTCGGCCTTGCTCCGGAGCAGGTATTTCTCCGTCACCATGTTCAGGATCGGCCCGACATTTTGAGCCATCCCGCCGTGGATCAGGACCAGGCTCTCGGCGAGGGCCCGGTGGAACTCCGGCGTGCCGTCGGCGGCCTCGTCGTCCCGGAGGATCTCGTGGGTCGGGAGCAGTCGCCCCCGGCTGACGCCCGCCTCGGGGTCGTTTTCGCCCGCGAGGACGCCCTTGATGATCTTCACGCCGGGGAAGACCCCGCCCGAGTCCTGCCAGCCGCCGCCCGACCCGCCCAGCCACTCGCCGAGGATCGCCCGGGCCACGACCACGGGCGCCTCCTCGGGGTGGAGCGGGCCGGTCAGGTTCCGGGCCTGGCACGTCGCCCTCATCAGGACCGAGATCAGGGACGCCAGCAGGTTCGTCGAGACCGCCAGCCTCGACCCCTTGGGGATGTCGTTGACCTTGCTGACCACCTCCAGCCCGTGCCCCGGCCGGACGACGGACGCGAGCAGTTCGTCGAGCCTCGCGGACGTCCCTTCGAGCGAGGCCGGCACCAGCCCCGATGCGATCACGCCGGCCTTGACCAGGCCGAGGTAGTCGTTGCCGAAGTTGAACAACTCGTCCAGCGTCGTCACGTCCTTGCAGGCGTCCAGGTCGATGCTGGTCAGGCGGAGGAGCGGCTCCGAGATCACTCGAACCCGCGTCTCGATCGGCGGGATCGGCCGATCGTCCCGCCCGTGGACGCCGAGGTCGACCGAGATGTTGAGGACGCGGGCCCCTTCGGGATAATCCATCCCCAGGAAGAAGATGTCGGACCAGGCCGAGTGCGACAGGTCGAGCCGGACCGGCGTGCGCTCGACCAGGATCGGGAACAGGCCGTCGTCGGTGGCCCGTTCCAGGAGCTTCCGATGGAGCCGGATCGGATGCTCCGAGACCTGGCCGACGCGGAACATCCAGCGATTCCCCGCGCAGCTCCGGACCGACCGGCGGACCTGATCGGCGAGTGTCTGGTAGGTGATCCGCTCGTAGACCTGCGCCAGGGCGCTGAGGATCGAGCCGTTCGGGCCGTCTCGCCGCAGCGCCGCCCGGAACGCGGTGATCGCCTGCTCGAACCGCCGTTCCATCAGGTCGACGAACCCTTCGAACGGGATCACGCCCCCCGAGGGGAGATCGGGCGCGTCCTGGAGCCGGTATCGGTAGATCGCGTGGAGGAAGATCGACGCCCGGACCCGCTCGTAGAGGTTCCGCGAGTCCTGGCGGAACACCTCCAGCTCGTCGGAAGCCTTCAGGACATCGGCGGTCGAGAGCCCGGCGAGGAGGTCCTGGATCGATCGGTCGCGGACGAGCGGGTCGGAGCCGGTGATGGTCTCGATCAGCGGATTCATGGCGGTCATCCTGGCCGGCGGGGCGAATTCCGATGGCAGATCCGAGTAGGAGTTACGCAGTTGACGGTTCAGAGCTATCTCGAATCGAAAAGACGGGCAATTCTGGTAGGGTGGGCGCCGCCCACCATGCTGCCTCGGTCGTGGTGGGCGGTGCCCACCCTACCAGAATTGACCAATCCGAAGCCTGCCGGCTTGGACCAGTTGTCAACTGCGTAACTCCTACCGAGATTTCCGATTTGAGATCGAGCGGGCAGGTCGAAATCAGGGTCTCGGGCGGGATAGTGTGTTCATCGCGCGTCCTGGTCGATCCGGATCACCGACTCAAGTAGCGTGGTGAGCAACGCCTGGCGGTCGACCCCCGCCAACGCCAGGGCAACCTGGGCCTCGACCATGCCGAACTTGACGCCCAGGTTGTAGCGGGCGCCGCCGGTCTCCAGAGCAAGGTAGCGCTCGCGCCGGGCCAGCTCATTGAGGGCCGTCGTGAGCTGGATCGAGCCGAGTTCTCGACGGTCCCTGGCGACGATCTCGCCGAGGATGTCGAAGACGGCCGGGGTCAGCACATGCATCCCGAAGAAGCAGAGGAAATGCCCCGCGCGGAGGCCGGGGATCTGGAGCCTCAACTCGGCGATCGTCGGATTCGGCTTCTCGATGATCTCGTCGATCGCGTAGACGTCGGGCCGGTCGTGCATCCGCCGGCCGCTGATCGTGCCATACTGATGGAT
>JAJYDH010000632.1 GCA_021777685.1 Planctomycetota bacterium
CCCCTGCCCGAACGCAACCTCTTCTCCCCCTTCAAGGACCCCCTCGACTTCACCGACGTGACCGAGCGGCTCCACTCCGACGCCGAGAAACGCCGGCAATTCACCTACCCCGGGAAATACCCCAGCCTCCTCCAGCAGTTCTGAGAAAGAGGATCGAGTTCGGCGCCCGTATGATGCGCCCGGAAGCTGCATTTTGGGCAACTCGTTCCCATGCTCCGAGTGGGAATGCCGTTCTGGACGCTCCGCGTCATCTTCCGATCGGCGAGGTTGGGCTCGAAGACGACGCGGAGCGTCGGGGAAGGCATTCCCACGGAGGACCGTGGGAACGAGTGTCGGCGAGCAGGGGCCGTTGCCCGGGATCGGGAGGGGTGGCCGGCACGACCGCGAATTTTCCTCTCATGCTCCGGCGAGAATTCCGGCCGATCCCGGCGGAAAGTGTGATAATCGCGGCCGTCCGGGGGTGAATGTGTCTGGTGAGTCTCATAGACCCCACGACAACGCACCCGAGGACGCCCCCCGTGCCGATCTCCGAAGCGAAGCTGGCCGCGAACCGCAGGAATGCCGCGAAGAGCACCGGGCCGAGGACGCCCGAGGGTAAGGAACGCTCTCGCCGGAACGCCCTCAAGCATGTCCTGACCGGGCAGGGGGTGGCCTTGCCGACCGAGGACAGCGCCGAGATCGAGGAGCGTTTCATCGCCTTGCAGGCGGACCTCCGGCCCAGCACCGAACTCTCCGAGGAGCTGGTCCGCCGCGTCGCCTTCCTGTCCGTCCGCGTCCGTCGCTGCGAGAAGCACGAGACCTCCGAGACCGCCCGGCGCATCCGCCACGCGATCGCCCAGTTCGACGACGGGCGCCTCGCCGCCGTCGAGGCCCAGGCCGACAAGCTCTACCAGGAGCCGGCCACGACCGTCCGGAGGCTCCAGGCCACCCCCGAGGGGATCGACTGGCTCCTCAAGGAATGGGCCACCCTCCGCGCCGACCTGAACTACGAGGAGCGCAATCGCTGGACGACCAACCATCGATCGCAGTTCGACGCCCTCCTCGGCCTCAACCCGGGCGGCTACCGGATCGCCCGGATCATGGCCCTGTCCGAGGCCGTGTTCGGCTCCTTCCATCACCTCGACAAGGCCGACGGTGACGGTCTGGAAGGCCCGGCGCGCGTGGAATGGGCCCGGGGCGAATTGACCCGCCTGATCGACGTCGAGGTCGCCCGGTTGAACGAGGTCCGCGCCCGGATCGACCACGAGGCCATCGCCGCCGACCGCGCCGAGGCGGTCGACCGCGCCCTCTTCGACGCCTCGCCGGCCTCGATCCTGGCCCGGAAGTACGAGGCCGCCGCCGAGCGGGCCCTCTACAAGGCCCTCAAGGAGTTCCGCCAGGTCGAGGCCGAGGCCGCCGAGGGCAAGGAGGCGAGCGTAACCCTATCCGAAGAAGAGATTTGCGATCCGGTGGGTTCCAGTTTGCACGATGACCCCGAGGAGGCTCCCGAGGCCGAACCCGAGGAGCCGCCGGCCCCCGAAACGCCCGGATCGGACGACGTCTCGCCGGTCGAATCAAGCTCTGACGACGCGATCGGGGCCGAGGTCGCCGATTTCGACCCGTCCTTGAGGGAGTGAGCGGCCGGCCAGGAGCCCTCGATAGACCTCCACCGTCGATTCGGCCGTTTTCCGCCAGGAGAACCCGGCCGCCCGCGCGCGGGCCCGGCTCGAAAGCTCGTCCCGGTAGGCGGGATCGGCCGCGACCCGTCGGATCAGGCCGGCCAAAGGGGCCGTCGCAGCCGAGCGGGAACGTCTTGCCGCCCGTCCCGAAGACCTCGGGAAGGCTGGTCGCCCGGGCCGCCAGCGTCGGAAGGCCGCTCGACATCGCCTCGCGGAGTTGGAGGCCGAACCCCTCGTACCGGCTCGGATCGACGAAAGCGATCGAGTCGTCGGATGAGCATCTTGAATAATGTTAACTCGTGTGTGCTCGCCGACCGTGATGATCCGGCGGGCCCTCGACCGGGCGACCCGCTGGTGGAATCTCGATCGGTAGTCGCCCCGGGGTCGGCCGCCGAGGGCCCGGTCGATCGCGTCGAGGAGGGTCAGGACGGGCGGGCAGGGGCTCGCCCAGGGGAGGCCGAAGTGGAACGGGGAGTGGAGCAGGTCGACCCGGTCGAGCCCGCAGGCCAGCGGGAGCCAGCCCTGCTCCCAGGCCGGATACGGCATCCTCGGCGAGACCCGGACCGACTCGCCGGCCCGCCCCAGCCGGGCGAGCTGGTCGGGGTGGAGCGGCCGGTCGGTGTAGAGGACGGGCTCGACGCCGAGGGCCGGCAGCTCGGCCAGGAGCGAGGCGGCGTAGCGGTTCCAGCCCCGGGTGTCGGCGAACTGGAGGAGCCGGGCGTTGAAGGCTAGGCGGATCGTCGGACGCTCGGCGGTCACGCCCCGACCTTCGCCAGGAGCCTCGCCGCCCTGTCGAGCAGGTGCTTGCGGGCGGCGGCGTCGCCGACCCACGCCGCGCGGTCGGCGATCCCGCCGACGTGCTCGCGGAGCCTGGCCAGCTCGGCGAGCGAGGCCGGCGACCGGGCCAGGTCGGCCTCGGCGGCCTCCAGTTGCCGGGCCAGGTCCTCGGCGTCGACGGCCTCGGGGACGGCGGCCAGCGGGTGGGCGTCGGGCTCGTCGCGGTGCCGGTCGAGGAACCCGTTGACCAGCGCGGCCAGGGGGTCGATCTGCTCGACGCGGTCCCAGACGTACCGGAGGACCCAGAGGTCCGACGGGCCGGCCGAGTCCCGCCCGCTCAGCAGGGCCGAGGCCGCCAGGAGCTTGAGCATCTTCACCGCCCGGCGGTCGGAGATCGCCACGCCCAGGTCGCGGACCTTGAAGATGATCTCGGCATACGCGTCGGTGACCCTGGATAGGTTCACGTCATGGACCCGCCGCGAGAGCGCCCGGAGGTCGGCCGCCGAGACGGTGGTGGTCGCGCCGGCGGCGCGCTCCAGGGCCCAGCCGGCCGAGAGCAGCCGGGGCATCGCCTCGCGCCTGAGGTGGTCGACGTGGCAGCGGAGCAGGAACCGGTCGAACAGGGCCCCCAGCGCCTCGTCCTCGGCCAGGTGGTTCGAGGCCGAGAAGAGCGAGAGGAGCGGGAGCCTGTGGACCTCGGCCCCCCGGCGGAAGACCCGCTCGTTGAGGACCGTCAGGAGGTTGTTGAGGATCGCGCTGTTGGCGTTGAACAGCTCGTCGAGGAAGGCGAATTCGGCCTCGGGGAGCATCCCGGTCGTGACCGTGGCCACGGCCCCCTCGCGGAGCCTGGCCAGGTCGATCGGGCCGAAGATCTCGTTGGGCTCGGAGAAACGGGTCAGCAGGTATTCGAAGTATCGACCCTGGACGGCCGAGGCGAACTGGCGGATCAGGGCCGATTTCGCCGTGCCCGGCGGGCCGTACAGGAACAGGTGCTCGCCGACCCCGAGGATGAG
>JAJYDH010000633.1 GCA_021777685.1 Planctomycetota bacterium
CTCGTCGTCGTGATTCGAGTCGATGACGACCTCGACGTTGAACGGCTCTCCCTGGAGCACCTGGGCGGGGACGTTGACGGCCGCGACCTGGACCTCGGGGTCCGACCTCGTGGGCAGGGGGACGGTCGAGACGTCGATCCCGGCGTTGAGGGCGGCCTTCACGGCGTCGCCGGAGGTCTGGTTGCCGTCGGAGAGGAGGATGATCCGGGGGACGTAGAACGGCGGGATCGCCGCGGCGGCGACCTCGATCGCGGCGGCCAGGTTCGTCCCCTTGTCGTCGCCGATCGGCCTCGGAGTCGCCCGATTCGCCCGGATCGATCCCGGCTCGGCGGCGAAGTCGAGGAACGCGACCCGGTCCGGCCCGGAATCGGGCAGGGCCTTCGCGATGTAGTCCTCGGCCGCCTTCCGCGAGTCGTCGCCGACGCTCAGGCTCCGGTCGATCGCGAAGACGACGTATCGGTCGTGGGTCGTCGTGAGCAGCGTCTGGCCGGCCAGCGACAGCACGATCAGCACGACCACGAGCGACCGGGCGCCCAGCGTCAGGAGCTTCTGCCAGCGGGCGAAGTCGACGAGGCTCCGGAAGTAGTAATAGAGGACGATCGGCAGGAGCGCCAGGCCGAGGAGCCAGGTGGGGCGGGTCAGCTCGAAGGGGAACCAGGGGTTCGGGGACATCTCAGCTAATCCACCTGCGTTGGTAGAGGAACCACTCCAGCGCCGCCAGGACCAGGGCCGCCGCCGCCAGGATCACCCAGATCGGCCAGCCGCCGAACCCTCCCGCCAGCGAGGCATGGGACGTGGTCGCCAGGGGCGAACGAAGGTCGCTCTCGGCGCGGCTGGCCAGGTTGCAGGCCACTTCCAGGATGGGTTTCGGCTCGTCCTTCGCCTTCGAGTCTCCTGTCGGAGGGCCTGCCTGCGGCCGGACGATCGACCAGATGCCGCACTCGTCGAGCGGGCCGACCGTGACCTTGTTCCCGTCGACCGGCAGGGTTCGGGTCCGGCCGTCCGGGGCCCTCAGCGCCAGCCCCCCCTTCCCCGGCTCGGCCGTCGCGGGCAGTTCGAGTTCGGCCACCGAGCCGGTGGAGAGCGACTCGCGCAGCTCTCCCTTGGTCCCGGCGAACCAGCCCAGGGCGTTGGCCACCATGATCGGGAAGGCGGTCTGGAGCGGGAGGTCTCCCTTTTCCAGGTCGACCGAGAGGACCAGGACCTTCCCATCGGGCCGATCGATCGCCGCGTAGAGGGGGTCGTTCGTCAGGGACGACGCCAGGACCTGGACCTTCGGGGCCGTGATCTTGAGCTGTCGGGCCTCGGGCATCAGGACATTGTCGAGCCTGACGTGAGCCATCAGGGGGGAATCCTTGTCCTGCTTCGTGACGATCGGGTTCTGCTGGACCTCGCCGATCGTCCAGAGGTCGGTGCTCGTCGTCGGCTCGATGACCAGCACCGGGCCGGGCGGCAGCCTGGCCGGGACGGTCTTGTGGAACACGGTGATCCCGCCCGGCAGCCTGGCCGGGGCGGTCTTCGAGACGGCCAGCCTGACGAGCGGGTTGGCCTCGAACACCTTTTCCAGGAACAGGTTCCCCTCGGTGACGAGCGTCACGGGCTGGATGTCGCGACGGGGGAGGATCGCCCAGGCCATGTTGTCGGCCGGCAGGGCATCCGGCCGGTCGATCCTGCCGACGAGACGCCCGCCGTCGGCCGAGGTCTTCTCGAAGACCTTGCGATACGGCTTGCCGGGTTCCAGGGTCAGCGGGACGACGTCGACGGCTTTTCCGTCGAGGTCGATCTCCAGCCGGGTTTGCACGGTCGCCTCGGACGCGTTGACGACCTCGGCCAGGATCTGGTATCCGATCGGGTCGACCAGGCTCCGGCGGACCTGAAACCTTGTGATCCCAACGTTCCCCATCTTGTTCGACCCGACCCCGATGATCTTGACGTCGCCGGATTCGGCCAGTTTCCCGGAGTCCTCGAATCCGCCATCCGTCAGGACGACCACGGATGATCGCCCCTGGGTCTCGGCCTCTCCAGGATCGGCGAGGAGACGGCGGGCCAGCTCGACCGCCTCCTTGACGCGGGTCGGGCCGTCGCTCGGCGCGATCTCCTTGAGCATTTCGCGGAGCGTCCCCTGGTGCCCGGTCATCCCGCAGCGGACGGTCGGCTGGGTCCCGGCGGCGATGATGGCCATCTCGTCGCGGAATCGGAGGCCGTCGATCAGCGCCAGCGCCTGGTCCCTGGCCTTCTCCAGACGACTGGGGCCCGGCGAGACGTCGGCCGCCTTCATGCTCGCCGAGTTGTCGACGACCAGGACCAGCCGCCTCGCCTCCCGGATCTCCCAACGGAAGATCGGCTCCGAGAGGGCGAACACGACCAGGAGCAGGAACGCGAGCTGGACCAGGAGCGAGAGCAGGTGGCGGAGCTTCTGCCAGATCGACCGGGGCTGCTTCTCCTCGAAGATCTGCCGCCAGAACAGCGTGGTCGAGACCGGGACGCGCCTCATCCGGATCTTCAGGATGTAGAAGATCACGATCGGGATCGCCAGACCGAGCCAGGCCAGGGCGAGCGGGTGGAGCAGGTTCATGTCGTCGAGTATCCGGGTTCCTCGGAGACGACGCTCATTTCACCCCCCGAATTACCAGGGATTCGCCCCGGAGCGAGGCATTTCCCCTGCGGGTCAGGAGGGCGGCGATCGGCCGGGTCGCGTGAGTCTTCAAGGTCAGTCGCCTGGGCACGAAGGCGCGATACCGGAGCCATCGGGACAGCTCGGCTTCGACGAAATCGAGGAGCGACTCCGACTCGATCGACTCGACGCGCAACCCGGCCTGTTCGAAGACCGAACGGAGCGACTTGTCGTGGAACTGGTGGAGGTGCCGGGGCGGGTCCAGGCCGATCCAGGTCCAGCCGACGACGCCGAAGAGGAGCGACCGATAGTTGGGCACGCCGACCATCAAAGTCCCGCCGGGTTTGAGGACCCTCCGGCATTCCCGGATCAGGGCGACCGGGTCGGGGACATGCTCCAGGACGTGGTTGAGGCTCATGCAGTCGAACGAATCGTCGGGGAAGTGGGCGTCTTCCAGCGTGCCCACGGTGACCTTCAGGCCGGCCTTCCGGCACTCCTCAACGGCGTCGGCGCGGGGCTCAACCCCTTCGGCGAGCATCCCCAGCCTCGCCATCCCGGCGACCAGAAGCCCGTCGCCGCTGCCGACGTCGAGATAGCGACCGCCCTTGACGACCGGGATGTGGTTGAAATAGGTCCCGTCGAAGCTCCGGGCGATCAGGCTGTCCACCTTCTTGAAGTCGAACCCACTCTCGCCGTGGTGCTCCTGGTACATCGTCCCCGCACCATAGGCCGGAGCCAGCTCCTCCCACGTCGGCTGCGGGTTGGTGAAGACGTGATCGCACGAGCGGCAGGCGACCAGCGTCGTTTCGAAATTGTACCCCTC
>JAJYDH010000634.1 GCA_021777685.1 Planctomycetota bacterium
TCTTCGACTCGTACCTGTCGGGCGCCGGGGCGACCTCGGCGGCGAAGTGAGAGAGCGGCCCGCTTCTCGCCCCTCCCATCCGCACGGCCGGAGGGCCGGAGGGCCGATCTTCCTCCCCTCTCCCTCCGGGAGAGGGGCCGGGGGTGAGGGGGGTCGCATCGCTGGCAGCATGGAAAGCTGGCTCATTTGGGGATCGCTCGTCCGGCGACGGCCCTCACCCCGGCCCTCTCCTGGGGGGAGAGGGAGGCAGAAGGGACCGCCTGAGCGACGATCGAATGAGTCGGTTGAGGTTGCCAAAATCGGCCCTCCGGGGCATCCTCCCGGCGACCGGGGGCGTTTCCGCGCGCCTCGGGATTCGCGAGGATGGCCGGGGAGGGGCTCGACGATGTGGCAGATCCTGTTCGAGGTGCCGGGCCTGGGGCTGAAGGTCCACGCCTTCAGCCTGATGCTCGTCGCGGGCGCGGGGGGCGGGGTCTATCTGTCGGCCTGGCGGGCCCGTCGCGAGGGGATCGACCCGGACATCATCTATGAGCTGGCCGTCTGGCTGCTCTCGGGCGGGTTCATCGGGGCCCGGGCGTACTACCTGATCCAGCATCCCGGCGAGGTCCACTCGTTCTGGGACATCTTCAAGGTCTGGCAGGGGGGGATCGTCTTCTACGGCTGCATCATCGGCGGCCTGATCGGCACGCTGATCTACCGGCACCGGAACCCGTTCCCGTTCCGGGCGATGGCCGACGTCGTGGCGCCGGCGCTGGCGATCGGGATCGCGCTGGGCCGGGTCGGCTGCTTCTTCAACGGCTGCTGCTTCGGCTCGACCTGCGACCTGCCCTGGGCCGTCCGGTTCCCCGCCGGGTCGCTCCCCTGGCTCCGCCACGTCGACGCCGGCTGGATCGTCCCCGAGGCGATCGTCTCGCTGCCGGTCCACCCGAAGCAGCTCTACGCGGCGCTCTCGGGCCTGGCCCTGCTCGTCCTGCTGACCTGGTATTATCCGCGTCGACGGCGCGACGGCGAGGTGATGGCGCTGCTGATGATCGGCTACCCGATCACGCGGTTCGCCGTCGAGTTCTACCGAGGGGACGCGGGGGGCCTGCACGCGGGCCTGACGGTCTCGCAGTACCTCAGCCTGGCGCTGATCGTCGGCGGCATGGGGACCTGGCGGTGGCTGTCGACGCAGTCCCTCGGTCGATATGCTGATCGGGCCGAGTTGGGCGCATCCAGGGTCGAGGTCGTCAGATCGTCGCCAGGTCCGCGACCCGTCCGCCCGTCGCGAAGAACTCCCGCATGAGGAATTCGAGCCCGTCGCCTTCTTCCCCCCCCGCATCCTCCTCGATCGGGTAGGGGGACGGGCACGACCCCGTCGGATCGGTCACGTCCCCTCGCGCGTGCCCGGCTTGCGCACGACGTCGCCGGACCTCGCGGCCGAGTCGGACCCGAAAATCGACGACCTGCCGCTCGACCTCGTCGAGCCCGAGCCAATCGGCCGCGTCATCGACCACCGCGTAGCCCATCGCCTCCATCCTCGCCCGTTCCTGCGCGTCCATCATGTTCCCCTCCTCCCTAGAGGCCGTCGTAGTCCCGGAGCCGTTTCTTGCGAAGATCGATCGTCCTCTCCGGGGTCTTGCGTGTCGTCTTGGCGAAGACAGCGACGATCAGGATGCGATCTTGATCGGCTCGATAGATGATCCGCCAGTTGTGCTCTTCATCGCGGATGCGCAACTCGTGAACCCGTGCGCCAACCGAGGGCATCGGCCTCGAAATTGGCATCCCGAGCGATTCCCCCTCCTGGATTTCACGAAGCCGCGTCCCGGCTTCGGAACGGCCGGCGGCCGTGAAGGGAGGGCTCTTGATCGCACCTTCGAGGAATAGCAAAGGCCGACGCACCGGCGAGGCGCTCATGCCGGCCATTCTGTCCGAAGGGGCATGGCCGATCAAGCCTGGCTCGCCCGATCATCGGACCGCAGAGGCCCTCGGGGCTGGCCCTCGGCGGGATCGCGGCTATGATGTCGACGATTCCGCCATGCGACCCGAAACCGCTCCGAGGAGACGACACGATGGGCATCAAGGCGTATGCCGCGAAGGGGCCGAAGCAGCCGTTGGAGCCGTTCGAGTACGAGCCGGGACCGCTCGGGCCGCACGAGGTCGAGGTCAAGGTCAGCCACTGCGGGATCTGCCACAGCGACCTGGCGATGATCGACAACGACTGGGGATTCTCGGCCTATCCGCTCGTGCCCGGGCATGAGGTGGTCGGCACGATCGCGGCCGTGGGGTCGGACGTGGACGGGGCGAAGGTCGGCCAGAGGGTCGGCGTCGGCTGGCATTGCGGCTCGTGCGGGCATTGCGAGTGGTGCAATCGCGGCTTCGAGGCCCTTTGCGCCCAGGAGCGGGCGACGATCGTCCACCACCACGGCGGCTGGGCCGAGTCGGTCCGGTGCGACGCCAAATTCGCCGTGCCGATCCCCGACGCGATCGAATCGGCCGTCGCCGGCCCGTTCATGTGCGCGGGGAGCACGGTGTTCACGCCCATGGCCCGCTTCGGCGTCAAGCCGACGATGAGGACGGCCGTGGTGGGGGTCGGCGGCCTGGGCCACCTGGCCGTGCAGTTCCTGGCCGCCTTCGGCTGCGAGGTGACGGCGATCTCCTCGACCCACTCCAAGGACGAGGAGGCCCGCCAGATGGGGGCGACCCGGTTCATCGCCACCAAGGGGTCCGACGAGTTGAAGAAGGCGGCCGGCTCGTTCGACTTCATCATCAGCACCGTCGGCGCGGACCTGCCCTGGGGCGACTACGTCGCCGCGCTCCGGCCGCAGGGGCGGCTGGTGCTGGTCGGCATCCCCGAATCCGACCTGAAGTTCCCGGCGTTCCCGCTCCTCGCCGAGAAATCGGTCAGCGGAGGCCAGTGCGGGGGCCCGACCGACACCGCCGCCATGCTCGACTTCGCCGCCCGCAAGGAGGTCCGCCCGGTCGTCGAGAAGTTCGCCATGGCCGACGTCAACAAGGCCCTCGACCACCTCCGAGCCGGCCGGGCGAGGTATCGGATCGTGCTGGAGGCGTGAGGGTAACGGGTAGATTTCGTAGGGGACGCTCCGCGTCCCGTGGCGCCTGACCCGGCCGATCGGGAAAGGGACGCAAAGCGCCCCTACGAAACTCACTTCGCCGCCGAGGTCGCCCCGGCGCCCGACAGGTACGAGTCGTACACGCGGACCTTGGCGACCTTGCCCTTGATCGCCGCGACGAACTGGTCGTGCCGCCCGCTCTTGTGATACGCCGCCAGCATCGCCTTATCCTCGAAGACGACGTGCACGGCGACGTCGAACTCGCGGTCGCTGATGCCCGGCTCCTGGATATCCTCGGCGATCGTGCCGACCGAGAACGACACCCCGCCCTTGTGCCCCGAGAGGTACTTCTCGCAGGTCGCCACGAACGCCTCGCGCGACCT
>JAJYDH010000635.1 GCA_021777685.1 Planctomycetota bacterium
CGCTCAAGTACACCGGCAAGGACATGAAGTCGTCACACGCCGGAATGGGCATCACCAACGCGCAGTTCGACGCGCTGGCCGGCGACCTGATCGCCGTCCTCAAGTCGTACAAGGTCCCGGCCCGCGAGATCAACGAGCTGGTCGCGATCGTCGCCGGCACCCGCAAGGACATCGTCGAGGCCCCCGCGACGGCCGCCGCCCCGGTGCCGATGCCGGCCAACCCGAAGTCGCTCTGGGCCCGGCTGGGGGGCGAGCCGGCGGTGAAGGCCGTCGTCCACGACTTCGTCGCCAGGGCGGCCACCGACCCCAACGTCGACTTCACCCGGGGCGGCAAGTACCCGCTCGACGCGGCGGGCGTCGCCCACCTCGAAGAATTGCTCGTCCAGCTCATCAGCGCCACCACCGGCGGGCCGCTCAAGTACACCGGCAAGGACATGAAGTCGTCACACGCCGGAATGGGCATCACCAACGCGCAGTTCGACGCGCTGGCCGGCGACCTGATCGCCGTCCTCAAGTCGTACAAGGTCCCGCAAGGGGAGATCAACGAGCTGGTCGGCATCATCGCCGGCACCCGCAAGGATATCGTCGAGGTCCCGGCCGCCGCCCCGGCGCCGAGGGCGGTCGACCCGAAATCGCTCTGGGCCCGGCTGGGCGGCACGCCGGCGGTCAAGGCCGTCGTCCACGACTTCGTCGCCAAGGCGGCGGGCGACCCCAACGTCGACTTCACCCGGGGCGGCAAATACCCGATCGACGCGGCGGGCGTCGCCCACCTGGAGGAGCTGCTGGTCCAGTTCGTCAGCTCGGCGACCGGTGGGCCGTTCGCCTACACGGGCAAGGACATGAAGACCTCGCACGAGGGGATGGCGATCACCGACGCCCAGTTCAACGCGATCGCGGGCGACCTGATCGACGTCCTCAAGATGTACAAGGTCCCCCAGAAGGAGATCGACGAGCTGGTCGGCATCGTCGGGAGCACCCGCAAGGACATCGTCGAGGCCCCGAAGTGAGCGGTCGGCGGGAAAGCATCGCGAGCCGGCCGGACCCCCCGGGTCCGGCCGGCTCGCTTTCCGTCAGAGGGCATGAGAAGAGGCCTGGACCACACTGATTGTCGGGCTTCGATGGGATGTCTTAGCGGGCGGCCATGTGCTGGGAACCGAAGATCGCCTCGGAGGGGAAGTTCTTGCCGGGGCAGGCGGTCGGGCCGTCGGCGAAGTGGTCGTGGGCGCCGATCCGGTCGCCGGGGATCTTGTACCGATCGCCGAGATAGGCGACCAGGGCCCTGGCCGAGGCGATCTGGCGGGGGGTCGGCTCGGCCTGGTCGAAGTTGCCGACCAGGCAGATGCCGATCCCGTACTCGTTGACCTCGGGCGACTTGCCGTTCCGGCAGTGGACGCCGTGCTTCTGGTTGAGCCAGCGGTCGGCGACCTCGATCTGGCCGTCGGGGCTGTCGGTGCCGTTGCCGATCACGAAGTGGTAGCCGCACCCCTCGAAGCCCAGGACCTTCCGGTGGTCGCGGTCGATCTGGTCGAGCCCCCCCCTGGCGCTCGCGCTGTGGTGGACGACGACGTACTTCCAGGGGCGGTCGGCCTTGGGCGGCTGGAACAGGTCGCCGGGCTCGTCCACGAATGGCACGACGGCCTTGCGGAGCGAGACCCCGGCCGACCGGGCCGGCGCGGCGGTCCGCCGGCCCGTGGTGTTCCTCAGTGCGCTCGGCTTGTTGAGCTGGATCCCGCCGGGGGCCGTCGAGGACGATCCGGCCTCGGGGCCGGCCGGGGCGTTCAGGGGCGGCTCGGCCTCGTTGGGAACCGGCGGCGACCCGCCGCCGGCGCGGATGACCCCGTCGGTCCCGTTCGCCGAGGCGGCCGGCGCGGGGGTCAGGAACGGCTCGGAAGCGTCGGGTTCGGTCGTGACGGTTGTCCCTCCGCCCGCGCAGTTCTGGCCGCTCGGGCAGCCCGGGGTGACGGGCGTGACGACGGTCGGCGTGCCGTAGACCGGCCGCATCGCCGTCCGCTTGTGACCGCATCCGGAGATCGTCGCGAGTATCAACACGGGGGCGAGCAGCAGGGCCAGTCGCGAGGCGCGCACCGCGATCGGGGCCGATTGGGTCGGGGCCATCTGGGAAACTCCTGGGTCGGGTCTCGGGTTTTGATTTCGAGGTGGCGACTCGTGGGTGCGACGGAGGACCACCTGAAAGCAACCCGAATGCCATGAGTCGAAGAATTCCGCCGATTGGGCGATTTCAAATCCTTCGCTTTCGACTCAAGTCTACACGGCGTTTGGCCGAACGCCGGAAATCCGGGCGAAAAACCTGGGATTCTCTCAAGTCCGGGCGATCCCCGGTCGAAGGGCGCGGGTCCGGGGGATTTGTAAGAATCGACCGGCCCGGAACCGTCCTCGACAATCCGTGTCAAGGCCGGTTCGGGGGGGAGGAAGTGCGGGTTGCCGGGATGGTAGGGAGTGAGGAGGGATGGCGATGGCCGGCGGGTCACTCGGACTTGGGCTCGAGCGCCTTCTCCAGGTCTTCGAGCGACGCGGCGTTGAGCGTCTCGCCGAGCAGGGCGCTGAGCTGGAGGCCGACCAGGGCCTCGCTCGGGCTCTTGCGGTCGAGGACCATGTTCATGTACGGCTCGGCGCCGACGAGGACCGCCCGGGGCTTGCCGTGGACGGTCAGGACGTAGCGGACGTCGTTGCGCTCCAGCTCGCGGAGGATGGTCGGCAGGTTCTGGTGCAACTCGCGGCTGCCGATGATCCGGACGGGGAGGTCCGACGATGCTTTTTCCGCCATGATCCGCGGCTCCTCGGAGAGATGACTTCGCCCCGGGGGGCGCGACGTGCCGGATCGTGCCCGGTCGGGGCGGACGACGGCGCGGCGGGTCGGCCGGTTCCGGTCGACGGCCGATGGAAACTTGGGGGACCTCGGGCGGGGTCCGACGTGGAACTCCCCCACCCGTTGCGCCGGCCATCGAACGGCCGGACTTCGACGTGAGATCCGGCCGGTTCATCCCGGGTCGGATCTCAGGGCATTATGGGGATCTGGAGGGGTGATTGCAAGGGTTCGGGCCGGCACCAACCCCTTTTGCCGGCGGTCGAACCGCGATCCGGGGCCTCACAACAGGTCATCCCCGACATCGGGCTTCGGGGCGAGCCCGGGATGGAGGTCCAGCGTCGCCGGCGCCGGGGCGTCGGGGGGCTGCTCGTCGAACAGGAGCGAAACGCGGGCCGGGTCGGGCGGCGGCGTGGCCAGGCTCACGACCACCCCGGCCAGGAGCGACGAGAGCAGGCCCCAGACGCACGGCTCGAACCCCAGGAGGTAGTACGCCCCGAACATCTGAGGTTTCGGGCCGATCCCCTGGTCGACCCCGTGGAAGCCCAGGTACGAACCGTAGGCGTAAAGCGCGAGCGTGACCCCCGCGCCGACGGCCAT
>JAJYDH010000080.1 GCA_021777685.1 Planctomycetota bacterium
CGCCGATCGGGCCGAACGGCAGGACCACGACCGCCTGGGCGAGCGGGATCGGCACGGTCTTCAGCATGATCTCGGTCGCCAGGGCGAGCGTCCCCTCGGAGCCGACCAGGAGCCGGGCCATGTCGATGCCCACCGGCGAGGCGGCGTCTCCCAGCGCATAGCCCGCGCGGTTACGCCGGGCCCTGGGACGCTGCCGGGCGAGGAGGTCGACCTGGCGTCGGTAGATCGTCCCGAGCTTGCGGACGACCAAGTCCTTGAAGCTCGCCGGCTCGTCGTCGGGGGAGGGCCAGGGCTCGAATCCGACGTCGGCGACCTCGCCATTGGCGAAGACGACCGACAGCCGCTGGACGTGGTCGGCCGTCGTGCCATTCCGGAGCGAGCGGATGCCGGCGGCATCGAGCCCGACCATCCCGCCGATCGTCCTCGACTCGGAATGGCTCGGGTCGGGCCCGATCTTCCGGCCGAAGGGGGCGAGCCGGGCATTGAGGACGTCCAGGACCACCCCCGGCTGGACCACGACGTGATCGGCCCCAATTTCGACAATCCGGCGGAAGTGGCGGCTGAAGTCGATCACCAGGCCCGGGCCCAGCGTCTCGCCGGCCAACCCGGTCCCGGCCCCCCGGGGGTGGAGCGGGATCGCGTTCTCGGAGGCGTAGCGGACCAGCGCGACGACGTCGTGGAGGGTCCGGGGGACGACCACGCCCAGGGGGTCGATCTCGTAGAGGCTGGCGTCGTGCGCGTAGGCCGCCCGCTCGACCGGCTCGAACAGAAGCTCGCCGTCGAGGATGCCCCGGAGATCGTCGTGAATCCTCGAACGGCTCTCATCCACGGTGCGATCGAGTCCTGGAGAAGAGGGCTGCGAGATCGGACGCTTGCCCTTCGAAATGGGACGACGAGCCCGCCGGGGCTCGCCCTGTCCGAGGTCCCGATCTCTGAGCCCAGCAACGCCGATGCCGACCCGCTTCAACAGGATACAATCAAATCGGCCGATTCAGAAGACGACGCCGCCCGGGGGGATCGGATTGGCGAGAATTCATTAGCGGCTGCCGTTGATCAGGGCCAGGACCTCGGCCCGGGTGGCCGAGCGGTCCTTGCAGGCGCCCCGGAGGGCGCTGGTGATGAACGAGCTTCCCGGCTTGTGGACGCCCCGGATCGTCATGCAACTGTGCGAGGCTTCCATCACGACGGCCACGCCCTTGGCCTTCAACTCGCTCATGAGAAGCTCGGCCACCTCCTCGGTCAGCCGCTCCTGGAGCTGGGGGCGCTTGGAGAGGACGTCGATCACCCGGGGGATCTTCGAGAGGCCGACCACCTGGCCGTTGGGGATGTAGGCGACATGCGCCTTGCCGATGAAGGGCAACAGGTGATGCTCGCAGGTGCTCTCGAACCGAATGTCGCGGACCAGCACCAACTCGTCGTACTTCTGGGTGAACAGCTTGGTGAGGTGGACCCGGGGGTCCTGATGGAGGCCCTGGAAGACCTCGGCGTACATCCGGGCGACGCGGTCGGGCGTCTCGACCAGCCCTTCGCGATCGGGGTCCTCGCCGATCGCGAGCAGGATCTCGCGGACGGCCCGGCGAATCCGGGCGAGGTCCACGGGACTATTCCGATCGTCGGACCCGGCGAAACCCTCGGACATCGGCTCGACCCCTCGGACGCGACCCGGGCGGCCTCGGCCGCCTGCAAGTCGAAGAGACGCGAATAGTTCGGATGGACGGGAGGGCCGATTTTAGGTCGTCGTCGCCCCGAAATCAAGCCGCCCCGGGCGTCAGTTCAGGCTGAACGGGGGCGGGAACGCGGTCGGCTCGTCATCCGGCCGGCGGGGGCCGTGCCTGTCCTCGCGGAGCAGCCCGAGTAGCTCGATCGACCGGCGGACGACCCGGGGCTCGGACAGGAAGCCCTGCTTGACCGACGACGGCAGCCCCATCGCCTGGGCGACGATGTCGGTCAGGACCCCCAGCGGCAGTTCGGTCTCGAAGAGGGCGTCGAGGTCGGGGTCGAGGCCCCCCCGGAACCGTTCGCGGAAGACTTCGATCAGCTCGGACCGGAGCCTGGCGTGATCCGAAGCGTCGAGCGAATCTCCCTCGTCGTCCTGGAGGATGTCCTCGACGACCCGGACCTCCGACATCCGATAGAGCTTGCCGGTCGAGACCTCCCGCGTCAATCGGACTCGCTTCCGGCCCAGGAGGAGGAAGTTGAACCGGCCGTCGGCCAGCCGCTCGTGCTTGAAGATCCGGCCCAGGCAGCCGAATTCCTCCAGCGCCGGGACGTCGGGCGATTTCCACTCGCCGGGGGGACGGATCTGGACGATCGTGATCAGGCGATCCGACGCCAGGGCGTCCTCGGTCATCTGCCGGTATCGGGGCTCGAAGATGTGCAGCGGCAAAACGGCATGCGGGAACAGGACGACGCCCGGCAGGGGGAACAGTCGGCTCAGGTTGCCGAAGTCTTTCAGGTCATAGTCGTCGCCCATGGCAGACTCGGCAGAGGTGGTGGACATCCGGCCGGGGCTCGACCGTCGAGCGGCCCGCGAGACGACGAGGGGCCGTGCGGCCCGGACCCTGAAAATTCATTGTAGATCGGGGGGGGGGCGCGGCAAGGGTCGACATCTTGACGGGGCGAAGGGCCGATTTACGATCAATTTACGAACAAGACATGAACCCGGGAAGTGTCCCCATGCCCCGACGCCAAGGGCCGAGCCTCGACCCCAAGCTCCAGGCCCGCCGAGTGATCCGCTCTCTCATCCGGGCCTATCCGACCGTCCGGTGCGCCCTCGATCACCGCGACGCGTTCGAACTCCTGGTCGCCACGGTCCTCTCGGCCCAGTGTACCGACGAGCGGGTGAACCAGGTCACGCCCGCCCTCTTCGCCCGCTACCCCGACCCCCGGGCGCTCGCCGGGGCCGACCTCGCCGACGTCGAGAAGCTGGTCTATCCCACCGGCTTCTTCCGGTCGAAGGCGAAGAATCTCATCGCCCTGTCGAAGGCCCTGGTCGAGAAGCACGACGGCGCGGTGCCCGCCAACCTGGAGGCCCTGACGGCCCTACCGGGCGTCGGCCGGAAGACGGCCAACGTGGTGCTGGGCAACGCCTTCGGGATCGCGTCGGGGGTGGTCGTCGACACCCACGTCAAGCGTCTCGCCTTCCGGCTCGGGCTCACCGACCGGACCGAGCCCGAGGTCATCGAGCGGGAGCTGAACGCGATCGTCCCCCGGAAGCACTGGATCGACTTCAGCCATCGGCTGATCGCCCACGGCCGGGGCCCCTGCGACGCCCTCCGCCCCCGTTGCGCCGGGTGTACGCTCAAGCCGATCTGCCCTCGACGCGGGCTGGCCCCGCTCGCCTGATCCGACCTTGAGCCGATTATCGGCCCCGACGTCTCCCGCGAACCGACTCCGAAGATTATCCTGGAGCGAATCGAAGAGATCGACCAAACCCTCGACGGAGCGAGCCTTCATGCACATCCTCGACATCTTCCAGGATCACCCGACGACGTTCAGCTTCGAGTTCTTCCCGCCCCGGACCGACGCGGCGTCGGAAGAGCTTTTCTCGAACATCGCCCAGCTCCAGGTCTTGCAGCCCTCGTTCGTCTCCGTCACCTACGGGGCAGGGGGCTCGACCCGCGAGCGGACGCACGACCTGATCGTCCGCATCCAGCGCGAGACCAACCTGACGGCGGTCTCGCACCTGACCTGCGTCTGCCATGGCCGGGACGAGCTGGACGCGATCCTCGAACGCTACGCCGCCTCCGGGATCGAGAACATCCTGGCCCTCCGGGGCGACCCGCCCAAGAATCTGGCCGATTACGACCGGAAGCAGGACGCCTTCCAGTACGCCGACGAGCTTGTCCGGTTTGTCAAGGCGAAGGCCGATCATCCGGACTCGCGAGGGTTCGGCGTCGGCGTGGCCGGCTTCCCCGAGGGGCATCCCGACACGCCCAACCGGCTCAAGGAGATGGACAACCTCAAGCGCAAGGTCGACGCCGGGGCCGACTACATCTGCACCCAGCTCTTCTTCGACAACCGCGACTTCTACGACTTCCGCGACCGCTGCGAACTCGCCGGAATCCGCGTGCCGATCCTCGCCGGGATCATGCCCGTCGCCACGAAGGCCGGGATCACCCGGATGGCCGACCTCGCGCTCGGCGCCCGCTTACCCGCCCGGCTCCAGAAGGCCGTGAACCGCTGCGACGACGACCAGAACATCTCCCGGGTCGGCATCCACTGGGCCACCGAGCAGTGCCGCGACCTCCTCGACAACAACGTCCGGGGCATCCATTTCTACACCCTGAACAAGTCCGACGCGACCCGGCGGATCTACGAGAACCTCGGCGTCAAGGATTCGCTGGCCCTCCGCGAACGGTGAGGACGACTCCCGATGAGGCAGCCCCCGGGGCAATTCACGCTGCGGTCGATCATGATCGCGATCGCGATCATCGCGGTCGTCATCGCGGTCCCGCTCCTCTCGGCCGTGGCGATCGGGTTGGTCTATGTGGTCCTTTGCATCCTGATCTCGTCCCTGCTCGCCTATGGACTGATCGTCGCCCCGGGTTACGTCCTGCTCGATCGGATCGATCGATGGCGCGACGCTCGACGAGTGGCCTCGATCCGGAGGACGACCGGCGGGGCCTGGCGGAGATCCCCGATATCCCTCCTCGACCCGCGATCGCCCGGTGAGTGAACCGGATCGGCCCCCGAGCCTGACCGATCGTCTCAAGGCCGAGGCCCGCCGGCTGGGCTTCGACCTCGTCGGGGTCGCGCCGGCGGTGGTCCCTCCGGGCTATGGCCGGTTCGTCGAGTGGCTGGAGCAGGGCCGGGAGGCGGGCATGGGCTATCTGCGCCGCCAGGCCGAGGCTCGCGGGAATCCCCGGCATGTCCTGGAAGGGGCCCGGTCGGTCGTCGTGGTCGGCATGATCTACGGCCGGCCCGATCCGTCACCCCTGGGCCCGACGCAGGGAAGGGTGGCCCGATACGCTCGCGGGGGCGACTATCACGAGATCCTCTGGCGGCGGCTCGAAACCCTCCTGGCCTGGCTCCAGGCCGAGCATCCCGGCGTCGTCGGCCGCGCGGTCTGCGACACGGCCCCCCTGCTCGAACGCGACTTCGCCAGGATGGCCGGGCTAGGCTGGATCGGCAAGAATACCTGCCTGATCGACCGCAAGGCGGGCAGTTTCACGGTGCTCGGGTCGCTGCTGGTCGACGTCGAGCTGGCCTGCGATTCGCCCCATCAGGCCAACCATTGCGGGACGTGCACCCGGTGCCTGGAGGCTTGCCCGACCGACGCCTTCGACGGCCCTTACCGGCTCGACGCCCGGAAATGCATCAGCTACTGGACGATCGAGCACAAGGGGCCGATCCCCGACGGGCCCGCCGAAGGGCTGGGCGACTGGGCGTTCGGGTGTGACATCTGCCAGGACGTCTGCCCCTGGAACCGCAAGGCGCCGCCGGGCCGCGAGCCCGCGCTCGAACCTCGCCCTGAATGGGCGAACCCCGACCTGATCGGATGGCTGTCGAGCGAGCCGCTCGCGTTCGCCAGGTCGCTCAAAGGGACGGCCCTGTCCCGCTCGAAGCGCGCGGGACTTCTCCGGAACGCGGCGCTAATCCTGGGGAATCGCCGAGTCCGGGAAGCGGTCCCGGTCCTGATCGATCGGCTCGGCGACGCCGACCCGGTCGTCCGGGGGGCGTCGGCCTGGGCCCTCGGGCGGATCGGTTCGGAGGAAGCGTCCGAGGCTCTACGGGAAGCCCGAGACGACCCCGACCCGGCCGCTCGCGAGGCGATCGGCCGGGCCATCGGGGTGATCGACGGGCCAAGGTGAGCTCGACGAGCCCGCCGCGGCTCAGCCGGTCTTCGTGGGCAAGGTCGTCGCGGTCGTGGGGGTGGTTGTCGCGGTCGTCGGCGCGGTGGGCGTGGTGGCGGGAATCATCGGGGACGCCGTCGCCGTTGTTGTTGTCGCGGTCGGAGTCGGAGTCGGCGTCGCGGTCGGAGTCGTCGAGGTCGTTGGCGTGGTGATTGAAGTCGTTGTGGTTGGCGTGGTCGTGCCGGGGGCGGTGGCGTTCGGATTGTAGGTGATGGAATTGATCGAGCCGGTGATCACCTGCTTGAAGGCATCGCTCGTCGACACGTTATAGGAGTTCACGCCGGTGAGCAGGGGGATGTTGATCGAGTAGTTGCCCGTGGCGTTGGCGGTGGTGGTGACGGCCGGCTCGCCGGTCTCCGAATAAGTGACCGTCGCGCCCGGCGTGGCCGCCCCGGTGACGGTGACGCTCGACAGGTTGGTGATCCGGTTCGTCGGGTCGACCATCATCGACGGGGCGACGTTCGCCGAGATCACGGGCGAGACGGTCGTGCCGATCCCGAGGTTCTTCTTGGCGAGGTTCAGATCCTGCATGTTGATGATGCCGTTGCGGTTGGTGTCGGCGTCGAACGAGTACTTGCCGGTGGTGTCGGAGGCGCTGGTGTTCATCGCGTACCTGATCGCGTTGAGGTCGGCCTGGTTGACCGTGCCGCTGCCGGTGGCGTTGCCCGGCAGGTAGAAGCCGACGAGGATCGAGCCCGAGGTCTGTGTCAGGCCCTTGACGTTGACCTTGTAGACGTCCGCCTTGGCGGTCTTCGGGAGCCCCGGGATCGTCACCAGGGCCGCGGTGGAGAGCTTGCTGGTCCCCTGCACGCCGGACCGTGTCACCTTGGGATTGAAGGTCGAGTGGGTCACGCCGAGGTGACCGCCTTTGGGCGTCGTGACCGACGTGATCATCGGGTTGGCCGTCGAGTTCGTGTTCGGGGCGACGTCGATCCCGAGCAGGAACGGCTTGTTCCCCTTGTCGGTGAACAGCTTCGGGTCGAGCGCGAACGAGACCGCGACCTGCCCGCCCGCCTTGGAGATCGTGGCCGGGATGATGGCGAAGGTCGAGCCGACGCCGCCGGTCAACATCTGGCGGTCTTCGAGCCGCTCGGTCGAGAGGGTCGGCTTCCGAGGTTGGCGGGGGGTGGGTCGGGACGAGTTCATGGCGGGGCCCTCCGTGGCCTTAGAGCTTCGGGAAAAACGCCCCGCTAGGGGCGGCGAAGCGGAATCGATCCATCCTTGGATACGGTCGACAGCTTCCGAACCTTTCAACCAGTTTGATTCGTCGGGGCCCAATCGCGCCGGACCATCCCGGCCAGCGACGAGTGCGGGCCCTTCAGCACCGACGGCGATTGCGAGGAGGCCAGGCCGATCTCGGCCGGCGGGATCGAACCTTCCAGCTTCACCCGCCAGGCGGTCGCGACGTAGAGCACCACGCCCGACCAGAAGAACATCCCGTAAGCCTGGGCGATCTTGTGCCCGTGGCCCTTCGCGAAGAGCCCCCCGACCTCGCTGGAGGTCGTCGCCATCAGGAAGGCGGAGAGGATCAACGCACCGCTCAGGGTCCATCGGACCCCCTTCGATAGCCCTCCCACGCCGACCCGATAGGCCAGGTATGTGTAAGGCAAGAGGAGCGTCACATAGTGATGCTTCCAGCTCCGCTCGGAGACGAACAGCATCGTCAGGACCACCAGCGAGAACTCGCCGAGCAGCCGGGGGTCGTCGCGCCGCTCGGACTTCGTCCGGCAGAGCCAGGCCAGCAGCCCGATCATGGCGACCGAGAACAGCTTGAGCCCCTTGATGACCAGCTTCGGGTCCCATTCGACGAGGTGGACGTCCGTTTGAATGAAGTAACGGCCCGTCCCCGGCCTGGGCTTGGTCAGGAGCCGGGTCAGCACGCCGATCATCGATTGGTTGATCTCCTGCGGGCTCCCCGTGTCGTTCGCGACGTAGGGGCTCAGGATCCGGTGCCACCAGGTCCCCAGGCAGACACCATTGAACTCCGGGCCGAGGAAGATGCTGGGGACGATCAGCAGGAACACGCCCATCCCCAGCGCCGTGGCACCGACGGCCCGCCACGATCGCTTGTACATGAAATAGAGCAGGAACAGCCCGGGCGTCACCTTGAAGGCGATGGCGTAGGCCAGGATCAGGCCGGCCAGGACATCGTACCCCTTGCGCCAGGCCGTGAGCGTCGCGGCGACCAGGAAGAGGATGATCAGGTTATTATTGCCGTGGTGCAGGTCGCTCATGATCGGTCGGAGGCTGAGTGCGACGATCATCGCCTGGACCCACGATGGCACCGGTCGGTCGCCCAGCCGGACCATCCGCAGGCACATCAGCAAGGATAAGGCCGTCAGGGACGCCTTGAGGCCGAACCAGACCATGGCCCCCTCGACGGCGGGCAGGCGCATGATCGGGTAGAGGGTCAGCGGCATGATCGGCGGATTCGGGAAGAAATACTCGTCGTAGATGTTCGCCCCGCCCATCATCTCGATGACCTGGGGACGCCACCGGATGAAGGCGCTGCGGTCGTCGGCGGCCTTATAAGCATAGACAATGCCGGCGCCGATCATGGTGATGAGGGTGGCGATCCAGACGGCTCGGCGGCCGTGGCGATCGGGGTCCGAGAGGGTCCCCGGAGAGACAGGCGGCACGGCTCGCTCCTTCCTTGGAGGTCTGGCCGAAATTCGGGTCGGGTCCGTCGCCCCGTCGTCCTGGACGGAGGCGGCGTCGAGAGGGCGGGGAAGTGCCCCGTTCCATCGGGACCGCCCCGGGCGTCGAGCAGAGGGGACGCCAACCGAACCGAACAGATAACCGAGTCGGATCGATCCGTCAACCCCGATGTCTGCCGACCGAGGGCCCGGTCGGGGCGCCCCTGGCTCCCCGACCGGGCCCGATCGGCGCGGCGAAAATGCGGCCCGCAGGATTCGAACCTGCAACCAAGGGATTCAAGGCGTCCCCGTGTTTCCGCGGGGCTTGGACTATCTCACCCTCCCCGACAGGGGAGGCCGGGCGCTCGTCGGCGGGGATTATCGTTGGGGCTCACCCCGCTAGTCTCTGAACCTTCCTGGCCACCGATGCCCAACCAGGCTTGGCTGCGGATTGCCGTGCCGACGAGAATCTGGAAAATCTCGGCGGTTTAGGGTTCCCGCAATTCACCCGGATCGCGTCCGAGGGTTACCCCCCGGCGCCACCATTTCATTTGATGAGTCCCCTGCTCTGCCGTTGAGCTAGGGCCGCCGCGTGCCGCATTATCATGGACGGTCACGCCGAAGGTTTCAAGGTCAGACCCTCGACGTTCGAAAAGGCAACGGCCGCGGCGGTGGTCCGAGACCATCGCGCGGCCGGGTTTGTCCCGATGCCAGGTTCGCTCGTCAGCGGCCGGCGGTGACCAGCTCGGGCTCGTCGTCGAGGCGACGGCCGGCCTTCGCCTGGCGGGCCTTCTTCCGCTCCTGCTTCGCCGCACGCTCGGGGCTGACGATCGGGGCCGCGTGGGTCAGCTTGGGCAGCTTGATGTTCCGGGCCATGCCGACATAGGACATCAGCTTGATCGTGATGTACGTCATGTCGAATTCCCACCACCTCATCCCGTGCCGGGCCGAGGTCTGGAAGGCGTGGTGGTTGTTGTGCCAGCCCTCGCCGTAGGTGACGATCGCCACCCACCAGAGGTTGGTCGAGTTGTCGCGGGTCTCGTGCGACCGGTAGCCCCAGACGTGAGTGGCCGAGTTGACCAGCCAGGTCGCGTGCAGCACCAGGACCGACCGGACGAAGAAGCCCCAGACCAGGTATGGCATCCCGCCGATCGCGTACAGGGCCACGGCCCCGGAGATCGGGAAGAGGATGAAGTACTTGTCCATCCAGCGGAGGACCGGGTCCTTCATCAGGTCGGGGGCCCACTTCTGGTAGTATGCCTCGTTGTGGATCGCCGTGACATCGGGGGTCATCCACCAGAGCATATGGGCCCAGCCGAACCCCCGGTTCGGGCTGTGGACGTCCTCTTCCTGGTCGGAATGGGCGTGGTGGCAGCGATGGTCGGCGACCCAGCCGATCGGCCCGCCCTCGGAGGCCGAGCAGCCGATGGCGGTCATCACGTATTCGAACCACCTCGGCCGGACCTCGAAGCTCCGGTGGGTCAGCAGCCGGTGATACGTCAGCGTGATGCCCAGGCCGCCCGTGACCCAGTGCAGGATCACGCAGAGCAGGACCGCCTGCCACGAGAAGAACGCGGGGACGAACGCCAGCAAGGCCCCCGCGTGGAGAATCCCGATCCAGATCAACGCGGGCCAGGCGAGTCCGGCCGACTCCGGCCGAGGTGTCGTCGTCGTCGATGTCGTCATGCTCTACCTTGTCGCTCGTGGGGCCGGGGCGGGGCTTCGATGCTGCGAGTCGTCACTCCGATCACGGCGAGCCTAGCCCAAGGGCACCAGACCGGCCATTCCGGACCGCGACGAGTCCCGTCGAAAAAAGTCGCGGTACTGTTAAAGGACGTCGGAGCGGGTCGGAATCTCTCCCGATCTCGGAAATCGGGCGAAATATTCAGCATGCAGACCACCCCGGGGCGGGGGCCTGGGACGGAAGACCAGTGACTCTAAACCAAACGGACGGCCAACGCCAGGCGAGACCTGCGGGAATCGATTAAGATCTCCCGACGCCCCGCGAAATCTAGTTGATGAAGAATTCGAGGAAAGACCCAATGAGAGGCGTCTACTGCGATGGGTCGTCCATCCAGTTCCGTCGCGACCTGCCCGATCCGGCCCCGCGACCGGCCGAGGTCGTGCTGGAGGTTTGCTCCGTGGGGATATGCGACACCGACATCCAGCTCGCCCGGGGTTACATGGGCTTCCGAGGCATCCTTGGCCACGAATTCCTCGGCCAGACCGGATCGGGACAACGGGTCACGGCCGAGATCAACAACTCTTGCCATGCTTGTCCATCTTGCCTCGCCGGCCAGGCGAACCACTGCCCGAACCGGACGGTCCTGGGGATTCTCGGCCACGACGGGGCGATGGCGGACCGGGTCTGCGTCCCCGAGCGGAACCTACACGTCATCCCCGACGCGATCGACGACCGCGAGGCCGTCTTCATCGAGCCCCTCGCCGCCGCGTATCGGGTCGGCGAGCAGGTGCCGATCGGCCCGGAGACGGCCCTGACGGTGATCGGCGACGGTAAACTGGGGATACTCTGCGCCTGGGTCGCCCGGCTCCTCGGCGCCCGGGTCAGCCTGGTCGGCAAGCATCCGGAAAAGCTCGCCCTGGCGGGAGTCGCGATCCGGCCGATCCTGCTGGACGAGGCCGGGTCGATCGCCCGGAGTCAGGACGTGGTGATCGACTGCACGGGCTCGAAGACCGGCCTGGAGAACGCCTTGCGGCTGGTCCGACCGTGCGGTACGGTCGTGCTCAAGACGACCGTCGCGGGCGAGCACTCGACGAGCCTCGCCCCGATCGTGATCGACGAGGTCCGCGTGATCGGCTCCCGCTGCGGCCCGTTCCCGAAGGCCATCGCCGCCCTGGAATCGAAGCAGATCGATGTCCGCCCCCTGATCGGCGCCGAGTTCCCGCTCGACCGCGCCGAGGAGGCTTTCCGGGCCGCGTCGGAGCGGGGGGCGCGGAAGGTACTGATCCGGGTCTGAAGGGGATTCGTCCCGATCCTCGACGTCAGATGTCGATGTCCTTCGCCGTGTAAGCCTCGGCCATGATGAACTTGAACCGGGCCTCGGGCTCCTTGCCCATCAGGCCGGCGACGGTGCTCTCGGTGTACGGGCGGTCGTCGTCCGGCACGACGACTCGGAGGAGCCGGCGGCGGGTGGGGTCGAGGGTGGTCTCGTAGAGGAGCTTGGCGGGCATCTCGCCGAGCCCCTTGAAGCGGGTGATGTTCGGCTTCGCGTTCTTCGGGAGCTTGGCCAAGATCCTGTCGCGGCTGGCGTCATCGGCCGCCCACTGGGTCTCCTGCCCGTGGGTGATCTTGTAGAGCGGCGGGCAGGCGAGGAAGACCCGGCCTTCTTCGAGCAGGGCCGGCAGGTGGCGATAGAGGAAGGTCAGCAGGAGCGTGGCGATGTGGTGGCCGTCGCTGTCGGCGTCGGTCAGGAGGATGATCTTGCCGTAGCGGAGCCGGGCCGGGTCGTACTGGTCGTCCATCCCGCAGCCCATCGCGCTGACGATATCGGTCAGCTCCTTGTTGTCGAGCACCTTGGCCTTGCCGGCCTGCTCGGCGTTGAGGACCTTACCTTTCAAGGGCAAGATCGCCTGGATGTCGCGGTCGCGGCCCTGCTTGGCCGAGCCGCCGGCGCTGTCGCCCTCGACGATGAACAGCTCGGAGCGGTCGGGGTCGGTGCTGTCGCAGTCGTGGAGCTTGCCGGGGAGGTTGAGCCGGTTGCTGATCGCCGTCTTGCGGCGGACCTGGTTGGCGGCGGCCCGGCTGGCCTCGCGGGCCTTCGCCGCCTGGATCACCCGGGCGGCGATCGCGTCGCCGACGCTCCGGTTCTTGAGCAAAAAGTCTTCGAGCCGGGGGCGGACCATCGACTCGACCAGCGACTTGACCTCGGGGTTGTTCAGCCGCCCCTTGGTCTGCCCCTGGAACTGCGGCTCGTGGACGCAGACCGAGAGGATGGCCGTCAGGCCCTCGCGGATGTCCTCGCTCTTGATGTCGAGCCCCTTCTTGAGGTGCTCATGGTCCTTCATGAATTTCAGGACGGCCGAGCGGACGGCCTCGCGGAGGCCCGACTCGTGCGTGCCGCCGTCGCGGGTCGGTATCGTGTTGACGTAGGAACGGACGACCTCGTCGGTCGACTCGGTCCAGGAGAGGGCGACGTGACAGCGCAGCTCGTCGTCCTCGCGCTCCAGGACGAAGGGCAGGGACCCGACCCGCGAGTCGCCCCGGTTCGTGTTCAGGGCATCGAGGAAGTCGGCGACGCCGCCGTCGTGGCGGAACTCGACCGACTGGTCTCCCTTGCGCCTGTCGCGGAACTCGATGACCAGCCCCTTGTTGAGGTAGGTCTTGACGTCGAGCCGCTCGGCGATCATCTCGGAATCATAAGAGGCATCGAGGAAGATTTCGGGGTCGGGGGTGTAAGTGACCGTCGTGCCCGATCCCCGGGCCGGCTCGCCCCGCTCGACCCCGCCGACCGGCTTGCCCCGGCGGAATGTCTGGGTGTAGGTGAGGCCGTCGCGGCGGACCGTCGCGGTGAGCTGCGAGCTGAGCGCGTTGACCACGCTGGCGCCGACGCCGTGGAGGCCGCCGGAGACCTTGTAGGCGTCGTTGTCGAACTTGCCGCCGGCGTGGAGGACGGTGAAGATCACCTCCAGCGCGCTCTTGCCGGTCTTGGGGTGGATGTCGACAGGAATCCCCCGGCCGTTGTCCGCCACCGAGATCGTCTTGCCGTCGGCCTCCAGCGTCACCAAAATCCGGGTGGCATGGCCGTTCATCACCTCGTCGACCGAGTTGTCGACGATCTCCCAGAGGAGGTGGTGCAGCCCGTACTTGTCGACCCCGCCGATGTACATGCCCGGCCGGCGCCGGACGGCCTCCAGGCCCTCCAGCACGGTGATCGAATCGGCGTTATACGTTCCGGTGGCCATGAATACGGTCTCGTATCGATATTGTTAAGCGTGAGTTCCGTTGGACTCCGCTCGATGGAATTCGGTTGCCCGCTTCGCGCCAAGCACCCAACCGGGCGAGATGCACCCCGACCCTTCCCCCGAAACAACCAACGAACCGGTCATTCCCTGACCGAGTTCATCGAGCGAATGCTGATAGGCCGAGATCGATTCCACGCGAAGGCACGCAGGATGTTCGAATTCTCGAACCGGCTCCATACCCATCTCGTCGGGATATCGACGATGTCTGTAACGGAAGACGGCATCGAACACGTCTCCGACCATGATGGGTTCATCGCCACACCGGCCGATGATGGTGAATCGCCCGGACTCACCGGTTGCAAAACCATCGACGATGAATTCGCTGGTGGGCTTCGTCATGAGGAAGTCTCCATCGCCCTGCGGTTGAACTCCTGGATCTGATCTGGGCTCAATCGATCGCCGTCATTATAAGATTGATTGATCGAATCTCGAAGGGCCGACTTGCCCCCGATTCTGACAGGGAGGCGATCGAAGCCCATGTCGACGAGGATGTCGCGAGATCGTTGCGCATCAATTTCCAAGCTGGCACGTCGGGCGAAATCGAGAGGGGGGAGATTCAGGACGACCTCCGATTCGGCGATCGCGGCATGGTTTGTCGGGCCGATTAAGCCGTCGAAGTCTTCCAGCGACGCGATCAGGACCGCTGACGAGCCATGCTGCAAGCATTCGATCGCAAAGAGGGTGGCCACCAAGGGATCGGTCGTCGCACAGGTTCTCCTGTCCCGCTGAAGCACCGGGTTCCAGGGCCAGCCGTGTGTCGTACCCCGATAGACGAAACGACCCGTCTCGGACATCGATGATCCCTGAGGAGTTTCAAGGTCCCTCGTTCACCTGCTCGACCGGCGGGACCGGCACGGCATCGTCGTGGATCACCGCTTCGAGGGAGCCCCTCTGGAGGATCCCGTAGCCCTTGCCCCCTCGGCCGGTGACGGGGTACTTGGTGGCCCGGACGATCTGGATGGCCCCCCGGTTGGTCCGGACGGTCAGACCTTCGCGCATCTTGTTGGCCAGCGCGAAACCGATGACCGCGTCCTTGGAGTCGAGCTTGACCGCCGTGACCCCCTTGGCGGCACCGGCGACGACGTTGACCTCGGCGACGGGGAAGATCAGGACCCGGGCCGATCGGGTGGCCAGGCAGACGTTCTCGGTCCCGTCGGTCGCCTCGACGCCGACGACCTTGTCCTCGGAATAGGCCGGGTCGAGCCGGACCACCGAGCGGCCCTTGCGGGTGGAGACGCCCGAGTGGGCCGAGAGGGCGAACCTCAGCACCTTCCCGGCGGCCGAGAGGGCGATCGCGTAGGGGGGCAGGGGGAGGCCCGAGGTCGGGCCGTCGCCGTTGAGGCTCGCCAGCTCGCCGCCGAGCATCGCCTGGACCGGCTCGACCGGGTGCGGCGGTGTCGCCGGGACGTCGGGCAGGCAGCGGGGGTCGTGGCAGATGACGCCGACGACGTGCTCGCGGTCTTCGAAGGCGAAGTGCTTGCCGATCGGCTCGCCGTGGCCGGTCGTCAGCGGGATATCGTTGGCCCGCATCGTATACGCGGCGCCCCGGTCGGTGAAGAACGTGATCGTCTGGCGGGCGCGGGAGCGGTAGACCCAGCCGACGCGGTCGTCGTCGCGGACCCGGATGCTCGGCACGTCGGCGAACGACTTCTGCCGCTTGATCCAGCCGTCTCGGGTGACGATGATCCAGGCGTCCTCGTCGACGATGTAATCTTCCTCGCGGTACTCGACCGCGGCCGGCGCGCCGCCCTGGATGATCGTCCGGCGCTCGTCGCCGTAGGCGCCCCGGATCTGGCGAAGCTCGTCCTTGACGATCCTCCAGCGGGCCGGCTCGTCGGCCAGCAGGGCCTCGATCTCGGCGGCGCGGGCCCGCTTGGCGGCCAGCTCGTCGAGGATATCCTTGATCTCCAGCTTGCCCAGGCGGTAGAGCTTCGTCTCCAGGATCGCGTCGGCCTGGAGGTCGGATAAGCCGAACCGTTCCATGAGCTTGGGCGCGGCGTCGGGCTTGCCGTCGCTGGCCCGGATGATCCGGATCGCCTCGTCCAGGTGGTCGAAGACGATCGCGAACCCTTCGAGGATGTGGATCCGCCGGAGCAGGTTCGCCAGCTCGTGCTTGAGCCGGCGGGTGACGATGTCGAGCCGGAAGTCGAGGAAGTGGAGCAGCATCGCCTTGAGGTCGAGCCGCGCCGGGACGGCGACCTCGGCCCCGGCCGAGGGGAGCAGGCACGTCATGTTGACGTTGTAGTTGGTCTGGAGCGGCGTGTTTTTGAACAGGTAGGCCATCGCCGCGTCGACGTTCGCCCCGGGGCGGAGTTCCAGCGCGATCCGGACGTCGTCCGTGCTCAGGTCCTTGACGTTGGTGAGCTGGGGGACCTGCCCCTTGCCGATCAGCTCGCCGATCCGGCCGGCGAGCGTCCCCTTCTCGATGCCGTAGGGGATCGACGTGATGAGCAGCGTGTTGGCCTTCTCGGGGTCGGGCTCGTAGGTCCCCCGGAGCTTGATGGCGCCCTGGCCCGTGGCATAGATCTGGACGATCTCGGCCGCCGTGTTCAGGATCACGCCGCCGGTCGGGAAGTCGGGCCCCTTGATGTGCCGGGTCAGCTTCTCGATCGGCAGGTCGCGGTCGTCGAGCAGGGCGTCGAGCGCCTTGCAGACCTCCTTGAGGTTGTGCGGCGGGACGTTCGTGGCCATCCCGACCGCGATCCCCGAGGCCCCGTTGACCAGCAGGTTGGGGAACTGCGCGGGGAGGACGACCGGCTCCTCGGTGGTCGAGGCGTAGTTCGGGATGAGGTTGACCGTCTCCTGGCGAAGTTCGGTCAACAGCTCCTGCGCGATCGGCGAGAGCCGGCACTCCGTGTAACGCATGGCGGCGGGCGGGTCGCCGTCGATCGAGCCGAAGTTCCCGTAGCCGTCGACCAGGGGCATGCGGAGCGAGAACGACTGGGCCATCCGCACGAGGGCGTCATAGATCGACTGGTCGCCGTGCGGGTGGTAGCTCTTCATCACCTCGCCGACGACCGCCGCCGATTTCATGTACCGGCCGTCGGCCGTGATGTGGAGGTCGCTCCA
>JAJYDH010000081.1 GCA_021777685.1 Planctomycetota bacterium
GGTCAGCAGCAGTTCATCGGTCCCCTGGCGACGCTCCTCGGCCCAGGCGCTCATGGTGATCGCCGGGATGAAGAACAGGAGCAGGTACGGCATCCAGTCGCTGAGCGTGTTCAGGTTCGCCTGGTTGTTGGCGAAGAACTCGGGCCGCCAGAACGCCGCCCAGGCGCCCACCAGGACGAACAGCGTGATGAAGACATAGCCGGCCGGGTTGCTGAAATAGGCCTGGAAGTTCCGGTCGAAGACCGCCTTGATCACGTGGAAGCGCAGCGGCCAGGCGCCGGCCGGGCGGGTCGCCCCGGCGAAATCCGCGGCGGTGGGCTTCTTCTCGAGAGTGGTCACCGTTCATCCCCAAACTGGAAGAGGACTCAGGACTCGGGACTGAGGGCTCAGGGGGGACGAGGGTGCGGCGGGCCTCTCGGCGGCCGGTCCCTCGGTCCTCGGCCCTGATCCCTCCTGATGTCAGGCGGGCTGGGCGGTCAGCGAGTGGAAGGCGTCTTCCAGGGTCTTGCCGCCCTTGAGCATGTCGGCGGGCTTGCCGTCGAAGACGATCCGGCCGTCGTGGATGAACAGCACGCGGCCGGCGATCGGCTCGACCTCCTGGAGGATGTGGGTCGAGACCAGGATCGTCTTGGACCGGCCCAGCTCTCGGATCATCTTGCGGACGCCCCGGATCTGGTTGGGGTCCAGCCCGCTGGTCGGCTCGTCGAGGATCAGGACCTCGGGGTCGTGCAGGAGCGCCTGGGCCATCGAGACCCGCTGGCGATACCCCTTGGAGAGCTTGCCGATCGGCTTGTGCGCCACCGACTCCAGCGAGCACTGGGCGACCACCGCGTCGAGCCGGTCGGCCAGCGCCTTGCGCCCCATCCCCCGGGCCGAGCCGAAGAACTTGAGCAGGCCCGTCGGCGTCATGTCGGGGTAGAGCGGGCCGTTCTCGGGCAGGTAGCCGAGGTGCTCCGCGACGCCGATCCGGTCGGCCTGGACGTCGATCCCCGCCACCCTGGCCGAGCCGTGCGTCGGGGCGACGAAGCCCGTCAGCAGCCGCATGGTCGTCGACTTGCCGGCGCCGTTGGGGCCCAGGAACGCGACGACCTCTCCCTTGGGGATCGAGAACGAGACGTCGCGGACCGCCAGGAAGCTGCCGAACTGCTTGGTGAGGTTGTGGGCCTCGATCATCAAAGGCGTGGACATACCGTCGTCGTCCCTCGAAATCTCGACCTTCCCCCGCACGCTCCGTGTCGGGGGTCTCCGAAAAACGTCATTATGCCGGCGCCTCCTGGCCGTTGCAACCGTCAAGCCCGGCCCGCCGGCCCGACAGGGTGTACCCGCCCGACATGGCTGTTTCATTCTCACTTCGCCTCGTGAAAGGGGACGGGCACCTCCGCCGCGCCCCGGAGCCAGTCCCTTTCACGAGGCGAAGTGGGCCGCCGTCCTCGCTCACTGGCCGCGGATTCTCCGGGCCAGGACGTAGGCCGGGGCGTCGACCGGCACTTCCGTCGGCGTGGCGAAGTCGTAGAGCACCCCGTAGCCCAGCGCCGCGTCCTGGAAGGCGTAGAACGCCCCGCCGTGGCCGTCGGGCTGGAACAGGGAGATGTCGGCCTTGCCGGTCCCCTCGTAATCGGCGATCGTCGGGTACGAACCCGCGTAGCCGTAACCCAGTCCCCCGTTGTCGAAGTACACGTCCTGGGTGAAGTTGGAGGTGGAGGTGAGCACGTCGTACCGATACTTGCCCGTGCGCGGGTCCAGCCCGTAGAAGGCCAGGTCGGACTTACCGTCGCCGTTGATGTCCACGGCGATCGGGGTGTCGGTCGAGTAGCCGAAGGTCTTGACCAGGGTCGCGATCGGCGGCGGATTGATGACGAACCCGGTCCCCTGCGGGATGGTGAAGTTGAGGAAGTAGAGCGTGCCGAGCGCCCCCGGGCCGCTCCCGGGGAAGTACGAGCCGAGCCCGTCGTGGCCGACCCCGGTGAAGTCGCCGAGTACCGGCGTCGAGCCCGGGATGCCGAACCCGTAGCCGTAGTTGGTGAAGATGAACCGCTGGTTGATGTCGAAGTTGCGCGAGGAGAGCAGGAAGTCGTACCGGTAGCCCAGCCCCGGGAAGTTGCCGAAGGTGCCGAAGTCGGCCTTGCCGTCGCCGTCCACGTCGCCGACGATTGGCAGGTCGGTGGCCAGCCCGAAGGTGAGGTTGATGATCTTCGAGGGGTTGACGGAGGAGACGGCCAGGAAGTGCATCAGGCCGTTGTTCTCGGGATACCAGATGGCGTAGGCGGCCTTGCCGTCGCCGAAGTAATCGCCGACCACGGGGATGGAATAGGCGTTGCCGAATCCATAGGGGGCGTTGTCGAAGACGGTGGTCTGTGTGAACCCGGATGAGGATGTCTTGATCGTGAAGCCGTAGAGGTTGGTGCCGGGGATCAGGCCGAAGACGACCAGGTCGGCCTTGCCGTCGCCGTCGAAGTCCGCCTTCACGGTGTCGCCGACGTAGACCGAGATCGCGGGCGACTGGGAGGGCCCGTCGGCCGCCACTCCGGCGTAGCTCACCGTGATCGAGTGCGTCCCCAGCCCCAGCGTGGTGATGGGCAGGGTGGCGTGGCCGGTCGGGTCGAGCATCACCGAGCCCAGCGACTTGCTCCCGTCGAGGAACGTGACCATCCCGGTCGGGATGCCCGACCCGGGCGCGGCCACGGTGATCGTCGCGGTGAGGATCACCGACTGGCCCACGTTCGCCGAGGTCGTCGAGGCGCTCGCCAACGCCACCGTCGCGTCGGGCCCGACCTGGAAGTTCGTCGGGGCCGACTGGCTGGGGGCCCGCGAGCCGTCGAGGCTCCCGCCGTACTTCGCCGTCAGCGAGTGCGACCCGAACGTCAGGTTCGAGATCGCCGCCAGGATCGCCCCGGACGCGGTCAGCGGCGACGAGCCCAGGAAGGTGGTCCCGTCATAGAAGCTCACCGTGCCGGTGCCGGCGTTCGGGGAGACGGTCGCCGAGAGGGTGACGGCCTGGCCGAGGACCGTGCCGAGGGGCGCGACGATCAGCGTGGTCTTCGTCGCCGTCGGGGGAGAGACGGTGACGGGGGCGCTGGCGGTGATCGAGGAATTGGAGTCGTCGACCACCTTGAGCGTCTGGACGCCGAGGGTCGGGAGCGTCACCTGGAAGACGTGGCTCCCCTGGTCGGCGGTGAGGAACGTGTAGTCGCCCGGCGGGGTGAACTTGGAGTCGGTCGGCGAGGAGATGTGAATCGTCCCGGAGTAGCTGTTCGAGACGTTGCCGAAAGGGTCGAGCGCCGTGACCTTGAGCGAGAACGGGACGCCCGCGATCACGCCGCCGCTGACCAGCGGGATCAGGGAGAACGTCGAGGCCGAGGCGCTGACCACGCTGATCGCCGTGCTGGTCCCCGGGGTCAGGGTGCCGCTGGTGGCGGAGATCATGTAGGTCGTGCCGATCAGGTTGATCGACAGGCCCGAGAAGGTGGCGACGCCCGCGACGAGGTTCGTCGAGAGGACGCCGCCGAGGGTGGCGCCGTTGGCGTTGACCAGGGCGATCGTGACCGGGGAGTTGTCGCCGGTGTCCACCTGGCCCTGGGCGTTCTCGGCGGAGACGGTCAGGCTGATACTCGCCGCCCCAGCGACGGCGCCGGCCTGCGGCTCGGCCGTGAAGACCAGGTGCGTGGCCGGCTTCGGCGTGACGTTGAACCCGCCGGTCGCGCCCGCCGTCAGCCGGCTCGACGGGTCGGAGACGAGCAGGGTGTAATTCAATCCCGGGTTGTTCAGCGAGAGGCCGGTGAACGTGATCATGCCACCGCTGGCGCCCAGGAGGGTCGTCCCGGTCAGGGTGCTCCCGCCGGGATTGTTGCCGATCGCCAGTTGGAGCGTGCTGTTGTACGACGTGTCGACGTTGCCCGATGCGTCCTCGGCCGCGACGGTGATGCTGAACGGCGCGGTGGCGGCGACGCCGCCAGGGGGGGCGGGCGGCTGGGAGATGACGACGAGGTGGGTCGCCGCGAGCGAGACGTTGATGGGGCCGGTCGTCGCCGAGGGCAGACCCGGGGCGGATGCGACGATCGTGTAGCCCGTGCCGGCCTGGTTGAGCGACAGGCCCGGGAAGGTGGCCCGGCCATTGACCGCCGTGGCCGTCAGGGTCCCGCTCAGGATCGAGCCGCCCGGGTTCGCCCCCAGCGCGATCGCGACCGGGCCGTTGTAATAGGTGTCCGGGGTGTTCGAGGCGTTCTCGACCGTGACGACGAGGCCGAAACCCCGAGTGGCCGTCACGCCGGCCGGGGGCTGGGTCGTGATCGCCAGTTGCGTGGGGGTCGAGATCGACGCGAGGTTCACCGTCCCGGTGTAGTTCGGGAAGCCGCTCCCCCCCTGGGCCGCGAACCAGAGGTTGCCGTCGGCCCCGCTCGTGAGCGCGGTGGGGGAGGCGTTCGGCGTGGACACCGAGGTGATCGCGTAGGTCGAGGTCGTGATCCTGCCGAGGCCGCCGGATTCGGTGAACCTGGGGGCCCCCGCCGGCCCGGCCGCGATCTCTCCGGTGACGGGCGCGGAGACCTGAGTGATAACCATCTCGGTCGTCGGGTTGATGACGCCGATCTTGGCCGCGCCCTGCTCCGCGAACCAGATGTTGCCGTCGGGGCCGAGGGCGATCCCCTCGGGCCCGGAGCTGGACGACCCGAGTGAGACCTGGGTGACGTTGCCGGACGAGAGGTCGTAGACCCCGACCATCCCGGTCCCGTATTCGGTGAACCAGAGCTTGCCGGCCGGGTCCGCGACGATTTCGAAGGGGTTCGAGCCGGCGGGCAGCGTGACGAAGTTGTCGGCGATGGCGTCGGTCGTCGGGTTGACGATGCCGAGCCGGTTCGCGCTCTCCTCGGTGAACCAGAAAGAGCCGTCCGACGAGTTGAAGGTGATCCCGACCACCCCGGCGCCCGTCGTCGGGACGTTGAACTGGGAGATGACCCGCGTGACCGCGTCGATCCGGTCGATCAGGTCCGGCTTGTTCTGGGCCTGGAAGATCGAATACTGGGTGAACCAGAGCGACCCGTCGGTCGGGTCGGAGGCGATCCGCACGGGCGCGTAGAGCTCATAGTTGGGCTGGAGCACGTACTCCTGGCTGAACTGGCCGGTCGGGCCGACCAGGCCGACCTGCGCCGCGCCCAACCCGCCCCCGATCTGGGGATCGTCGAGGAACCAGAGGTTGCCGTCCTTGCCCTGGATGATCGACGTCGCGCTCCCGCTGCCGAACACGGAATTGCCGGTGTAGGACACCGGGACGCCGATCCCGGTGAGCTTACCGGCCGTGGTGATCTTCCCGATCCCCCCCGACCCGAAGTAAAGGTTGCCATCCGCGCCGGAGGTTATGCCCTGCGTCGGATTCGGGTTATTGATGCCGCCGTCGGCGTATTGAGTGATCGCGCCGGTCGCCGGGTTGATCTTCCCGATGTCGCTGATGCCATCCTCGACGAACCACAGGTTGCCATCGGGCCCGGGCGCGATCTCGGCGACGCCGGCATTGGCGGACAGGCCCGTGGTGTAGGTCTTGAAGGCGTGGGTCGTCGGGTTGATCGTCCCGATCGCGTTGGCCGCGGTCTCCGTGAACCAGAGGCTTCCGTCCGACCCGACCGCGATCCCCTCGGCCTGGTCATTGCCGGTGGAGGGGATGGCGAAGTCGGCGATGGCGTGGGTCGTCGGGTTGATCATGCCGATCTTGTTCGATCCCGATTCGGTGAACCAGAGATTGCCGTCCGGCCCGGCGACGATATCGTAGGGCTCGGCGGCGGCCGTCGGGATCGTGAATTCCTGGACGGCGTGCATCGTCGGGTTAAACTCGCCGATCTTGTCGGACTTGTACTCGGTGAACCAGATGTTGCCGTCCGGCCCGGCCGCCAGATCCTGGATCTGGGACGCGCCGTCGGCCAGGACCGGGACCTCGGTGATGGCCCCGGTCGCCGGGTTGACGACGCCGAACTGGTTGGTCGCCGCCTCGATGAACCAGAGGTTCTTGTCCGGCCCGGTGATGATCGCGCCCGGGGCCGAGTTGGGCGCGGGGATCGGATACTGGTTGACCACGCCGGTCGAGGTGTTCAACTGGCCGATATTGTCCGTGGAGAGCGTGACCCAGATGTTATGGTCGGGGCCGAGCGTCGCGTATTCGGACGGCCCGCCCATCGTGCGTAAGGGGTACTCCGAGACCGTTGCGGCCAGCAACAGGCGGCCTTCGAGGGCATCGACCGACATCCTGCTTCGGGACGTCCGCCTCGAATCCGGACGAGGGGAGGCCGGTCGACGAAGTTGGGCTACTCTTACCTTGAAAGCCATCGAGGTCGCTCCCTGTTTGCTGTTTCGCGGGAAATCGGGGGGGGGGATCGGCCGGGCCGATCGCCGACGACCGGGCGCCGGCGGGCGCGAGCCCGCTCGACCCGGATGGACCGAGTTCGAACTGCCGGACCTTCAACGGCGAAGTCCCGCCCGCGCACGGGTCGCGGGCCGCGCACAATCCTCATCCGCGACAGGCCGTCTCCGTCCCGTTTGAGGAGACGGACATGAGTCTATGCACGACCGGGGGTTTGGAACCACAATAATATCGCCGAATTGTCCCTCGATTTCGAAATTGCCAAAGATGTCGCCGACGCAGGACGGTCGGCGACATCTTTGGTCTACAATGGCCTATTATCGGGGGCGTTCACCCGGTCAGCGTCGAGGCGCCGACCCGCCGTCACTTTTCGCGAGAAGCCCTCCGGGGCGCGGGAGCTTGCTCCCGCCCTTCTCCGAAGGGCTTGCCCGTCGCCCCAACGACGCTGACCGCTCGGCCGGCGGAGCAAGCTCCTATCTGGGAGGCGGGAGCGGGCTTTCTCACTCCAGTCGGGCCATCTCAACCCTTCCGGAGCTGATCAACGCGTGCGGAGAGCTGGAACGCGGCGGCCTGGAACAGCCCGCGGGTGTTCCGGCTGGCCTCGCGGTAGGCCTCACCGAACCCTTCGGCCTTGGTCCAGTTGACGACATCCATGACCTGCCTGGCCATCATCTCCAGCATCTCGTCGATGGTCGGCGCGGCCGCCGGGGGGATCGGGGCGAGGGCGACCGCCTTCGCCGAGCCGTCCTCCCAGGGGGCGGGGGCGAGGTCGCCCGGGACCTTCGCCGGGTCGATCCTCGGGAGCGGGTCGACCGTGTCATCCCAGGGCGCGTCGGCCTCGCGGCCCCCTCGGTCGCGGGGGTCGTCCTGCTGGGCGATCGCCTTGCCCTTGGGCCGGTGCTCATTCGGGTCCTTGGGCAGGCCGGCCGAGGGGTAGGTCTTGCCGTCGGCCCCGATCCGGAGCGCGGAGGCGGGGAGCTGGCCGGCCTCGACGAGCTGCTTGCGGACCTTGGCAATCAGCTCGCGGCTGGCCCCCAGCTCCTCGGCGAGACGGCGATCCGACCAGTCGTGATGGAGCCGGAGCTTGACCTCGACGGCGCGTCGACGCTCGGCCTTGCTCAGCGGGAGGCCGTGGAACAGGTTGACGCCCGCGACGAAGTCGAGCGCCTCGTCGAAGCTCCCCGGGCGGATCTCGACTGGGATCATCGGGCGGCCGAGCCGGACCGCCGCCGCGTGGCGGTGGAACCCGTCGGCGAGCAGGTAGCGGCCGTCGACCTCGAAGACCGTGACCGGCGGCATCCGGCCCCAGGCGTCGGCATAACGCTCGACCGTGAACTCGTCCAGCCGGTCGCGGAGGTTCAGGTTGGGGTCGAGGACCAGGTCATCGACCGGCACGTCGCGAATGTCCATTCTCGCCTCCGACTCGGTCGGCACCCTCGCCTCGACATCAACGCAACCCATCCATCGGCGAGAAAACCGGCGATCTCTAGGCGGTCCGCACATCCTCGGGTATCACTGATGGCGGATTTGAGGGTCATTCCGGCTTCGACGACCCAGGGGCACCCGGCAAACGTCATGAGAATCCTCCTCACCGGCGCCAGCGGCCAACTCGGGGCCTATCTCATCGACCAACTTCGGAGGAGCGGCCACGAGCTGCTCGCCTGGAGCAAGTCCGAGCCCGGCCAGCGGTACGGGGTCGAGCTGACGCCGGTCGACCTGACCGACGCCGACGCGACCGACCGCGCCCTGGCCGGGGCCGACCCCGACGTGATCCTCCACGCCGCCGCCCTCAGCTCGGCCGAGGCCGTCCGGCTCGACCCCGCCAAAGCCCGATCGATCAACGTCGAGGCGACCCGTCGCCTGGCCGAATGGTCCGGCCGGCGCGGTCGTCGCCTGGTCTTCACGTCGACCGACCTCGTCTTCGACGGCTCGAAATCCTGGAACCGCGAGGACGATCCGGCCGGGCCGATCATGGCCTACGGCCGGACCAAGCTCGACGCGGAAGGGCCGGTCCTGGCGATCCCGGGCGGGGTCGTGGCCCGGGTCAGCCTCCTGTTCGGCCCCTCGCGGTCGGGGCGGCCGTACTTCTTCGACAGGGCCGTGGAAGGGCTCCGCGCCGGTGAGCCCCAGACCTTCTTCGAGGACGAGTACCGGACCCCCCTGCACCTCTCGGCCGCCGCCGCGATCCTGATCCGGCTGGCCGAGTCGGACCTCTCGGGGATCGTCCACGTCGCCGGCGCCGAGCGAGTCAGCCGGTTCGACCTGATGAGAAGGGCGGCGACCGCCCTCGGGCTCGACGCCGGACTCGTCCGCCCGAACCGCCGGGGCGACGCGGCGCTCCCCGAGCCCCGGCCGGCCGACGTCTCGCTCGACACGACCCGGCTGGCCTCGGCCTTCCCCGACATGCCTCGGCCGACGATCGAGGAGGCGCTCCGGCCCTCGCCCGCCTGAGGGATCAAGCATGGCCGATCGGACGATGTTCGAGGGGCGGAACCGCAGGTTCCCGGTCGATCATCGGCCATCCAGATCGGCGGAGACGATCACAGATCCGGGTTCGCCGGCTCCGCCTTCATCGAGGCGAAGTCGGGCGCATCGGCCGGGTTGGCCCGCTGGCCGAAGTTCTTGCCCAGCGGCGAGGCGTCCTCGATGATCTTGTTCACCTGGGCGGCCCCGAGCAGGATCAGGGCCGAGATCCAGAACCAGAACAGCAGCACCATCACGCCGCCGAGCGGACCATACGACTTGTCGTAATTGGCGAAGCTCTGGACGTAGATCCGGAACAGCATGGTCGCCCCCAGGAACAGCAGGCTCCCGGCGATGCTCCCGGGCGAGATCCACTCCCACCGCTGGTCGGCGTCGGGGGCGATGTAGAACGCGAAGGCGAAGCTGAAGAGCACCATCGCCTCCACGGCCGCATACTGGGCGAGGGTCGCGAGGAACGCGCCCGAGGAGCCGAGCCCGAGCTTCCGGAGGATGTACGGCCACGCCACGATCACCAGCAGCGACCCGACCAGGATCGCGGCCTGAGAGAGCGTCATCAGGATCGCGATCAGGCGGAGCTTGACGAACCCCCGACGATCGCGGACCCCGTAGATCCGGTTCATCGCGTCGATGACCGCGACGAACAGGCTCGACGCCAGCCAGAGCGTGATCGCCAGGCCGATCGAGATCAGCCCGACCGGCGGCTCGGACTGGAGCCGGCTGATCTGCCGCACGATCTCCTTCGACGCCTCGTGAGGGAGCGTGTGCTCCAGCATCGACCGGAACTGATCGACCGTGAGGTTGCCGATCCCCCGGGCCTTCGGCGTGAGCCCTGTCAGGTCGGGCAGGAGCTGGACCGCCAGCGTCAGGACCAGGCCCAGGAACGGGACCAGGGCCAGCATCGCGTAGAAGGCGACCGCCGCGGCCCGGGTCTGGATCTCGTGCTCGTCGATCTCTCGCCAGGTCCGGATCGCCAGCTCCCGGGGCGTGAGCCCTCCCAGGCTGAGGGCCTCTCGGAGTCGCAGAGGGGGAAACACTGGGCCATTCCTCCCGGGTCGCGTCGTCTGGTCCGGAGACTTCCCATGAGCATGCCGCGTGCCATCGGCACGGCGTTCGCAGACTTGATGTCACTCAGAGTATGGCCCATCGACGGCCGGCCCTCGAAATCCGCCCGAGGAAGAACCCAATGGACCCGATCTCCCTCGTCATCGACAAGACCGAAGAACTCCTCGGCCACAGCCCGCACCCGGCCATCGTGGCGGTGCCGCTGGGGGCCTGGACGGTGAGCAACGTCTGCGACGGCCTCGCGCTCGCGACCGGCGAGCGGGCCTACGACGACGCCGCCAGGATCAGCATGGCCGTGGGCCTGGTCGGCGCCGTCGGGGCTGCCGTGACAGGGCTCCGCGACTACTCTTTCATCCCGAAGGATCGCCCAAGCCACGGCGTGGCCACCACCCACGGCCTGGGCAACGCTCTTGCCACGAGCCTGATGACCGCCAGCTTCATCATGAGGGTCCGCGACCATGGCGCCGGCCGACAGGCCAGCGTCGGCTCGCGCCTGCTCGCCCTGGGCGCCGGCGGGATCAGCCTCTATACCGCCTGGCTCGGCGGCAAGCTCGTCGAGGAGATGGGCGAGGCCGTCAAGCCGGCCATGGAACGGATGAAGGAAGACGAGGAGGACCACGGCCAGGGGCGGGAACGGCTCGACCCGAGCGCGCCGCTCGGCGTCCACCATCCCTGAAAATCGGCCGTGGTCCAGGTCGACTGGCCGCCCCTTCTTCCTCCCCTCTCCCTCTGGGAGAGGGGCCGGGGGTGAGGGGCGTCGCATCACGAGCGGGCCGAAGGAGAGGCTCTGTCCGGTCTCCACCCGACCAGCAGGGAGAGGGATGCAGCAGGATCGCCCGAGCGGCCCTCGAATGAATCGACGCTTGGCCGGCCTTTTGAGGCTCAGCGGCCCAGCCGCTCCTCGAACCACTTCACCACGTCGGCCACGACCTGCTCGCGTCCCAGCTCGTTGAGGGGCTCGTGTCGCATGTTCGGATAAAACTGGAGCGTCTTGTCCTCGGACGAGAGCTTGTCGAAGAAGAGCCGGCCGGCCTCGGGGTCGATGATCGGGTCGGAGCCTCCCAGGATCATGAGGATGGGCAGGCGGATCTCGGCGGCCCGGTCCAGGACCTCGGGCCCGGCCTCGGCCATCCCGAAGAACAGGGGCGGGCTGATCCGACCGTGGCGGAGCCGATCCGCCGCGATCTCGGCGATCACGTCGGGGTCGCGGGTGAGCTGGTCGTTGGTCAAGCCCGTGGGCAACGTCACGCCCGGGGCGACCCTGAGCAGGATCTCGCCCACCAGCCGCTTCCAGGACGGGACCTTGGCCGAGAGCCGGAGCGGGGGGTTGGAGACGACCAGGCCGGCCAGGCCGAAATCGCCGTCGAGCAGCGTGCGGAGGGCGACGAGCCCGCCGTTGGAATGCGCCAGAAGGAAGACGGGCAGGCCCGGCCGCTCTCGTTTCGCCCAGTCGATCGCGGCGGCGAGGTCGAGCGAGAGGTCGGAATAATGGCGGACCACCCCCCGCTTGCCGGCGCTCCGGCCGCTCCCCCGGTAGTCGAAGGCCAGGACGTCGATGCCGAGCGCGTCGCCCAGGTCGTCGGAGGTCCGGCGGTAGCTCCCGCCGTGCTCGCCCAGGCCGTGGGAGATCACGAGCGTCGCGCGAGGGTCTTTGACGGTCCGGAACCGGGCACGGAGCGGGGTCCCGTCGAGGGATGGGAATCCGACGTCGGCGAACTTCCCCGGGAGACCGTTCTCTTCGTGGATCGCCATCGAGGTCATCAGGAGGGGCGTCTCCAGGTCCAGGTCCAGTGCCGGTCGGAGGTCAGGGCGATGTCGTCGGCGGCCAGGCCGAGGCCGACGACGATCGCCCTGACTTCGTCCAGCGTCAGCGAGGCGTGGAGCGACTCTCTGAACAAATTCCGTGCCGCGACGGGCTCGGAGGCCGCATGGCGGTCGACGAGGGCGTCCAGCTCCGCCTCGTCGGAGGGCCGGGCCAGGTCGCGGACCATGAGGGTCCCGCCCGGGGCGACCAGCCGGACCATCTCGGCCAGCGCCGGGGCGGGGTCGGGGATGTGGTGGATGATCGTGTTCGAGACGACCGCCTCGAACCGGCCGTCGGAGAACGGCAGCCCTTTGGCGTCCCCCCGGCCGAAGCGAATCCGGTCGGTCAGGCCGGCGTCGGCGACGTTCCGCCTCGCCAGGTCGAGCATGGGCATGGCCAGGTCGACCCCGAAGACGCGGACCAGCCGGTCGGCCCGGCAGAGCGCGATCGGCAGGCGGGCCGGCCCGGTCCCGACGTCCAGGATCTCGCCGCCCCGGTTCGGGCCGTGAGCGGCCAGGAAGTCGGCGACGAACCGGGCGTTGACCGCCGAGTGGTCCATCGAGTCGTACTCGCGCGCCTCCTCGGGCTTATCCATCACCTCGGCTTCGAGCACGCGGTTCAGCACTTCGGATGGACCTCCGGGTCTTCGAGGGACGATCCTCGGCCCTGCTTTCCGGCGGATTGTCGGGCGGGTCCCGCCGGGGCTCGCCCGCCCGACATCGAGGGCCTCAGGCCTTGAGCTTCGCGACCGCGTTCCGGGTCGCTTCGAGGCACTTCTGGATGTCGGCGATGGGGTCGTTCGGGTTCTCCTCGTACTCCAGGGCCAGGCAGTACGAGTAGTTGTTGGCGGCCAGGGCCTTGAGGAGGTCGACGAGCTTGAGGTCCCCCTCGCCGAGGATCTTGAAGGTCTTCGCGTCCTTCACGTCCTTGAGGTGGACGCCGTAGACCCGCTTGCCGAAGACCTCGACCGCGCGGACGGGGTCTTCCTTCGACCGGAGGAGGTGGCCGGTGTCGAGGCAGATGCCGATCTTGTCGCTGTGATTCTTGATGGCGGCGGCGATCTGGTCGATCTTCTCCCACCGGCTGCCGGGGCCGTGAGGGTGGATGCCGATGGCGATCCCGTACTCATCGACCAGCTTGTCGAGGCTGTCGAAGGCGTCGGGGGTGGGGTCGGCCGAGAGGTAGCCCAGGCCCATCGCCTTGCCGAACTCGAAGAGCTTGCGGTTCTTGTCGTGGTCCTTGGAGAACCCCGAGACGCCGAAGCCGATCACCTGGACGCCCGAGGCGGCGGTCAGGCTCTTGTACTCGGACGCCTTGGCCGGGTCGGGGTTCGTGTGGGCGCTGTAGGATTCCCAGTAGTGGACGCCCAGCTCCTTGGTCTTGGCCAGGGCCTCCTCGGTCTTGTAATGGCGGAGCGAGTAGCTCTGGAGGCCCATCTTGAACGGGCCGTAGGGGCCGGCCGGGGCGAGGTTCGCCAGGGCGGATCGGCCGCCCAGGGCCAGGGCGCCGGCGACGGCCAGGCCGGAGGCCAGGAAGTCGCGCCGGGAAGGGGTCCGCGAGCGATCGTGGGTCATAGCAAGCCTCCGGGTCAGGGCGGATCGAGGTCGACCGGGATGGAGAGGGGCAACAACCAGGGCCCGAGGCTATCCGAAGCGCCGGGCCCGTTCCAGACCCCGGGTCGGAAAAACCGAGGCCGGGTGTCACCGGAGCGGGTCCGCGCCGTAGATCGTTGCCGGGGACGCCGCTCGTCGCTTGAGCACCCCGATCGGGGTCGGCTATGATGAAGATTCCGCGTGCGAGATGAACCCCCGACCTCTCCCCTTCGATCCCATCCGGTCCCACCGGGAGGACGTGTCGATGCCGGCAGTTCCGAAAGTCCTGGGCATCCTCAAGCCGATCGGCGGGGGCGACCCCATCCCGCTGACCAAGGAGTCGTTGATCGTCGGCCGTCGGCCGTCGTGCGACATCTGCCTCGACTTCGACCTGATCTCGGGCAAGCATTGCGAGTTGCGGTTCCTCCACGGGATCTGGCATGTCCGCGACCTCGGCAGCACCAACGGGACGACCGTCAACGGGATGAAGTTCGCGACCGAGCAGAGCGTCCTGCCCGACGTCGAGGTCGGCATCGCCAGCCGGCTCTACACGATCGACTACGAGCCCGCCGGCCCGGCCAGCGTCATCGAGTCGGGTCAGGTGCTCGAGGAAGAGGTCTATGAGTCCCGGAAGCGCAAGTCGCTGATGGAGCTGGCCGGGCTGGAGTCGTCCGACGGCCCGAGGAAGTCGTACCGGCCCTCCCGGCCGCCCGAGCAGATCGAACGGCCCTCGGTCGACGAGGCCGAGTTCGAGGAGGCGATCCCCCGAGATGACGCCGCTGTCGGCCCGCTGCCCCTGGTCAACGCCTCCGACGAGGATTTCTTCAACCTGATCCAGGAAGACCTCGGCCCGAAGAAGAAATGAGCGGCGACCCGATCGTCGAGTTCGCCCGCCGGATCAACTCGTCCGACGGGCCGAAGGCCGTCGCCTACATCGCCGGGGGCGGATCGGAAGTCCTGCCGATGCTCCTGGCCCGGGGGGGAGGGTCGGCCACGGTCCTCGGCGCCCGCATCCTCTACGCCCCGGACGACTTCCGGGAGGCGCTGGGCTGCGATCCCGGCCGGTTCGTCGACGCCCGCGCCGCGAAGTGGCTCGCGATGGCCGCGTTCCGCCACGCCCTGACCATCCGGGGCGACCTGGCCCCCGAGCAGGTCTTCGGCATCGGCTCGACCTCGAAATTGGCGACCGGAGAGGGCGAGCGAGACGGGCGGTCGCACGAGATCCACGCGGCCGTCCAGGCGGCGACGGGGACCTATCTCTGGTCCATCCCCCTGCCGGGGGGCCAGGATCGGGCGTGGGAAGAACGGATCAACGCGCTGCTGTTGCTCAACCTCTTCGCGCTGGGGAAGCTCCTCGGAGAATCGGTGGCACTCGAGCACGAGGGCCGCCAGATCCTCCCGGAGTCGGACCATTTCCGATATGCCCAGGGAGAAGACGCGATGGCCGACCTGATGGTCGGCCGTCGCGGCTGGATCGCGTTCGATGGCCCCGCGACCGAGTTCTCGGGCGAGTCCTGGTTCACCCGTGAGTCCCACGATCCTCCCCGACTCCTCCTGCCCGGCAGCTTCCGGCCGCTCCACGAGGGGCACGTCGCGATGGCCGAGGCCGCTTCCAGCCTGACCGGCCTCCCCTGCGGCTACGAACTCACGCTGTTCCATCCCGAGAAGCCGCCGCTCGACTTTTTCGCCATCCGGTCGAGGCTTCATCATTTCGAGCGGCGGGATTGCCGGCTCTATTTGACCAACGCGCCGACCTACGTTCAGAAGGCCAGGCTCTTCCCCGGCTGCACCTTCGCGGTCGGCCACGACACGGCGCTCAGGATCGTCGACCCGCGATTCTACGGGGGGACGGCGGCCCGAGACGCCGTGCTCGCCGAGATGGAGGCGCTCGGGACGAGGTTCCTGGTCTTCGGTCGGATCGACGGGACGGGCCATTTTCGCGACTTCTCGCCCGAGGAGTTCGAGCATCCCGTCTCCGGCTTCCTGGGACGGGTCGCGACGCCCGTCCCCGGGCATGTCTTTCGCAAGGACATCTCCTCGACCGACATCCGCGCGAGGTCCGCGGACGAATTCCACTGAGGATCGGGAGATGATCGCGATGACGGACCGATCGAATTGCCTGGCCCATTCCCTGCTCGGCGGCCTGGCCGGGGCGGTGGCGTTGACCCTCGTCCACGAGACGGCGAGGCGGCTGATCCCCGGGGCGCCCCGGATGGACACCCTCGGCCGCCGGGCGATCGCCCGGGGCCTGGAGTCGCTGGGCGTCGATCCGCCGGGCCGGGATGAGCTGCAAGGGATGGCCCTCGTGGGGGATATCGTCTCGAACGGGCTCACCTACGCGCTGGTCGGCGCCGGGTCGCCGGAGTCGGCCCATCTCCGGGGGACCCTGATCGGCTCCGCGGCGGGGCTGGGGGCCATCGTCCTGCCCCCCCGGCTCGGGATCGGCCCGGAGCCCGGGCGCCTCGCGACGGAGACGAAGGTCATGACCTTCGGCTGGTATCTCCTCGGCGGGGTCGTCGCCGCCGGGGTCTTCCGCCGGCTGAGCCGGGCCGGCTCCTGACATGGAAGGTCGCACGGCCGGGGTGGGGAATTCTCCCTGGGCAAGCCCGCTCGCCTCCGGTAAGCTGGTTGATCGGGATCTTGTCATCTGAGCGACCGTCGCGGCGCTCGTCCTCCCTCCTTCCAGCCTCGACGCGGCGTGTCCGCGCCTCGGGCGTCCGGGAGCCTCATGACCACTCGCCTGACGATCCTCGTCAAGGGCCTGATCCTGATCGCGGTCCCCCTGCTCTTCCAGCTCGCCTTCATCGGCCTGGTCGCCCGGATGCGGCGGGAGAGCGTGACGGCCGAGACGTGGACCATCCACACCAAAGACGTGATCGCGCAGGCCCAGCGATGCCGGGTCGGCCTCCTCTCGGCCCTCGGGGCGAGCCAGGGGCTGATCATCACGCGAGATCCCCGGTTCGATCGGCTCCTGGACGTTTCGATCTCGACGATCCCGGCCGAGCTTGGGAAGCTGAAGAAGGGCGTCGCGGATCATCCCTCGCAGGCCGAGGCCGCCTCGGAGATGGAGTCCCGGTCGGCCGAATTCCTGGCCTTCCTCCTGGAAGGGAAGGCCCTGTCGCGGGCCGGCCGGATCGACGGCGACCTCGCGGCGAGCCGGCGGCTCCGATCGCAGGAGATGCTCGAGGGACTGGAGCGCGACTTCGACCGGTTCCTCGCCGTCG
>JAJYDH010000636.1 GCA_021777685.1 Planctomycetota bacterium
CCTTACCGCAAACGGACCCCGGCGATGGCCGCCGGCCTGGCCGATCATGTATGGACGATGCGTGAATGGATCAGCTTCCCCGTCGTGCTACAGAGTTAGGACACGACCAATGAGGTCGTTTTGACCTCATTTTTGCCAATAGAGGCCGAAAATCGGGCCGTTCCGGGTCGATTTTCTTGGTTTCCGGGCCCTTGATGGGCGACTTTGCGGGGCCAAGCATTGTCGGCAAATCCGAAGCAGATTACCCATATTTCCTCGCCCCAGCCCGACCGATCGGGCGACCGGGTGGTCGATTCAATCCGTTGATGCCGATCTGCTGGCCTCTGACCGGGCGGCGAGGGTCGGGATGGGCCTTTTCCGCTCCCGGAAAAGTGGCGTGTTCCGGGCGGATTGTGTGATATTTCGCCCCCTCCGATCGTGAATATATCCCGGGTCCGCTCGACTCGACGGGCCGAGGGCGGCCCGCTCGTCGGGGCGGTCCTGGTCGTTGGGTTCGTCTGACTGCGGCCCCCGGCTTTGCACTTTTTCTCTCGCCGCTGAGACAGTTTATGGATGTCTGGTGGAAATAGGAGATCTGGGATATCAAATCTGAGATCTCTAATTTTCCTGCCCTCCCAATCATCCCATAAAAAGTCTCAGCGGCGATCGTTTATGTGCAAAGCCGCGGCCCCCCATCGCCGGCGTTGGGTTCGTGTTCTCGCGTCGGGTTGCGTCGACGGGTCGCCCGGAAGGCCGGCGGGGCTTCGATCGCGGCGTGCCTTTTGGTCTCGACCTGGGGGGATTCCGTTGGGTTCGTGTTAACGGCCCGGTTGGGTTTGGATGAGCGAGTCGGTTGGGTTCGTGTTGACGGGGCGGTTGGGTTCGGATGGGAAGACGTCGAGGGGTCGGGGTGGAGGGGCCGTTGTCTTATCTTAACCTGGAACATGCCATGTGTTTGCGCGATGTGTTCGGCGACGCGAGGGGCGGGGATTGGCCGGCGGACGTCGTCCGCGAGGGCCGCGAGGCCCCGCCCCTCGGCGTCGGGTCCGGATCGGGCGGGCTTGCGACCTTGAGCGTTGTCGGCGGGTCGGGGTATAACCGAGGCTCGGTCGGATCGATCGGAGGGCGTCCAGGGAGGGTTGCTCGTGAGTCTCGCCCCGCTATCGCCCGCGTCTCTCCTCGTCGGCCTGGTCCTGCTCGCCTCGACCTCGCTCGGCCAGGCCCCCGAGCCGCCTCGGCAGGTCCCCGAGGGTTTGAATTTCGCCAACGGGCTGTACCGGAACCGCCGGTACGACCTCGCGGCCGAGGAGTACGAGAAGTTCCTCAAGGCGGCCCAGGGCGGCTCCGAGGCCGATCTCGCCGACGCCTGGTTCGGGCTGGGCAACGCCCGGCTCTTCCTCGGCAAGTACCAGGAAGCCCGCCGGGCGTTCGAGGAATTCGTCAAGGTCGCCCCCGACCACCCCGCCGCCCCGACCGGCCTCTACCGGATCGGCGAGACCGCCTATGTCGTGGGCGACCTTCCCGGCGCCCGGAAGGCCCTGGAGGCTTACGTCAGCTCTAACCCGATTGATCGCAGGTACTTGCAAGCGGCCTGGTCGCACCTTGGGGACGTCGACTTCCGGCTCAACGACCTGCCCGCCGCCCGCAAATCTTACGAAAACTCGCTGGCCGGCAACCCGCAAGGGGGGCTGGCCAGCCGGGCCAAATTAGGTCTCGGCCGGGTCCTCGCCGCCCAGAATGAGGCCGAGCCGGCGCTCCGGGTCCTCCGCGACCTCGCCTCGAAGGGCGGCCCGGAGTGGTCCGACAAGGCGTGGCTCGAGGTCGGCTCGATCGAGGCGGCCCTGGGCCGGTGGAAGGAGGCGGTCGAGGCGCTGGAGGCCCTGGAAAAGGGCACGCCCCGGAGCCCGCTCGTCGCCGAAGGCCGGATCGAGCGGGCCGAGGCCCTGGGCCACCTCGACCGCCCCGAGGAGGCCGAGACGCTGCTCCGGTCGATCGCCGACGACCCGGCCCAGCCGCTCGCGCCCCAGGCCGCCGACGCCCTCGGGGCCTCGCTGCTCGCCCGGGGGAAGGCGGCCGAGGCCCTCGAAGCGCTCGACCAGGCGGCCGGCAAGCTCGCCGCGTCCCCGCTGGCCCCGACCCTCCGGTTCCACGCCGCCGAGGTCGCCCGGTCGCTCGGCAGGCTCGACGACGCCCGGGGCCGGTTCCTCAAGGTCGTCGAGGACGACCCCAAAGGCCCCTCGGCCGCCGACGCCCTGCTCCGGGCCGCCTCGCTGACCCTGGACGCCAAGGACGCCGAGGCCGCCCGGCGCCTCGTCGCCCCGTTCGCGAAGCGGTTCCCCGACAGCCCGCTCCGGGCCGACGCCCGGCTCGTCGAGGGCCGCGCCGCGCTCGCCCTCGGCCGGCCCAAAGACGCGATCGAGATCCTCAACGCCGCCCTCGCCGAGGACAAGCCCTCGCCCGCCGTCGCCCAAACGGCCTATTATTACCTCGGCCTGGCCTACCAGAAGGCCGGCCAGCCCGACAAGGCCGCCGAGGTCCTCGCCAAGCTCGCCCAGGCCCCCGCGCCCGTCGCCAGCGACGCCCAGTACCTCCTCGGCCAGACCGACTTCGACGCCGGCCGGTTCGAGCAGGCCATCCCCCCGCTCGAAAAGTACCTGCACGACAAGCCCCGGGGCGAGGTCGCCGACCACGCCCTCGCCCGGATCGCCCAGGCCCAGGCCGCCCTCGACCGCCCCGACGAGGCCCTCGCCGCGCTGTCGAAGCTCGCCGAAGGGTTCCCCAAGAGCCCGACCCTCCCCCCGACCCGGCTCCGGATCGCCGAGGCCCTGCTGACGGCCAAGCAATACGACCGGGCCGCCGATCTGTTCCGGCTCGCCGCCGAGGCCGACGACCCCGCCCGGAAGGCCCGCGCCCGCTCCGGCCTGGGCTGGTCGCTGCTCCGGGGGGGGCACGCCGAGGAGGCCGCCGCCGCCTTCGGGACCCTGCTCGACGAGGCCCCCGACGGCCCGCTCGCCGCCGAGGCCGCGCTTGCCCGAGGCTGGGCCTTCGACCGGGCCAAGCAGCCCGACAAGGCCCTCGCCGCCTACGCCCTGACGGTCGAGAAGTACCCCAAATCGCCCCAGGCCGGCCCCGCCGCCCTGGCCCGGGCCCGGCTCCAGGTCGAGGCGAAGAAGCCCGAGGACGCCTCGAAGACCTTCGCCCTCATCGCCCAGGACTACGCGACGACCGCCGGCGAGCCCCTCGACGTCGTCCTCTCCGAGTGGGGCTGGTCCCTGATCGACGCCGGCAAGCCGTCCGAGGCCGACGCGACGTTCGACCGCCTCCTCAAGGAGTTCCCCGACCGCCCCCGCGCCGCCGTCGCCCGCTACAACCTGGCCGTCTCCGCATTCGCCTCGAAGGAGTTCGACCGGGTGTGCGACCTGCTC
>JAJYDH010000637.1 GCA_021777685.1 Planctomycetota bacterium
CGGCGATCCAGCGCCTCCTCCCAAATCCATCGGTAAGGCCGCGCCCCTCACCCCCGGCCCCTCTCCCGGAGGGAGAGGGGAGGAAGAGGGGGCGCCTCGAATTCACTTCTTCTTGAACATCGGGTCGTTCGCGTCCCCTCGCGAGAGGATGTAGGCGAACAGGTCGAGCACCTCGTCCTTGCTGAGCGGGCTGAGGAGCTTCTCGGGCATGATCGAGGTCTTCGACGGTTCGTTCTCCTCGATCTCTTTCTTCGCGACCTCGACGACCTTGGTCGAGTCCTCGGGGTCGACCAGGATCACGAGCTTGTCGGCGGTCTCGCCGACGACCCGGCCGGTGTAGACCTTGCCGTTGGTCGTGGCGATCGACGAGGCGCGGTACTGGTCGGAGATGACCTTGCTGGGGTCGATGGTGGCCTCGGCGAGGTCTTTGAAGCCGAACCGGCCGGCGGCCTGGGTGAGGTCGGGGCCGGTGGCCCCGCCTTCGCCCGAGAACCGGTGGCAGAGGACGCAACGCGCGGCGGCGAAGGTCCGCTGGCCGTTGGCGAAGTTCCGGCCGCTCAGGCCCTTGTCGGCCTGCGCGGTCAGCTCGGCCAGGGCCCACTCGTGGCCGGGGCCCCTGGGCTTGGGGAGTTCCTTGACGGGGGTGGGCTTGCGGGCGCCCGAGGACTCGACGGCCAGGCGCTCGACGTCGGAGGCGTTCTCGTAGGCGTCCTTGTCGATGTTGTTGATGAACCCCTGGTAGCTCGCGCCGCCGGACCACCCTCGGGCCTTGTCGAGCCAGCGGAAGTACGCCTGGCGCTGGGCGGGGGTCCAGCCCTCCTTGAGGTTCCGGAGGACGAAGGCGTAGTGGATGTTGGTCGCCTCGGGGCGGTTCTTGAGCATCTGGGCGATCGTCCCGCCGTAGCCGGGGTTCCGGGCGAGCAGGTCGGCCATGTCCTCGGCGGCGGAGACGTCACCCTTCTCCATCAGGGCCAAGAGCTTGCCGGCGATCCCGGGGGCCTTGAGGTAGACGAGCAGGGCGGCCAGCTCGCGGTTGACGGCGTCGTCGCGGGTCGGGAAGAAGACGTCGAGCTTCTTCGCCAGGCGGGCGCCGACGGCCGGGGCGGGCTCGCCCATCCGGATGAAGACCAGTTGCCAGGCCCGGAGCAACTCGATCTTCTGGGCCTCGGGCAGGATCTCGAAGTCGAGCCGGTCGAGGGCCTCGATCAGCTTCGGCTGGAGCGACTTATCCCCCTGGCGGGCCAGGCCGACGGCGCCAGTGATGAGCCGTTCGTGCTCGCGCTCGGCGAGGACCTTATCCTGCCAGAGCTTGACGTCCTGGTGCTCCAGGGCGACCCGGGCGGCGAAGCGGATGTAGCGGTCGGCGTGGCCGAGGTGCGGATAGCAGAACGCCACGGCGGCGGCCTGGTCGGTCGCCTTCCGGTGGTACTGCTCGATCTTGTGCCGGAGGTCGCGGACCTCGGCGAACTTCGATTCCTTGTAATCGACCGGGGCGGTGGATTCGGTCCCGGCGTAGGTCACGCGGAACAGCTCGGACTGCGTGCCCCGGCCGCCGATCGTGAAGTAGAGGGCGCCGTCGGGGCCGACGGCGTTGTCGGTCAGCGGGAGCGGGGTCCGGGCGACGAACTCCTCCTTGGTCGCCTTGTAGCTGGCGCCCGAGGGCTCGGTGTGGATGGCGTACATCGTGCCGAAGGTCCAGTCGCAGATGAACAGGGCCTTCTGGTACTTCGCGGGGAACTTCGCCCCGTAGCCGAAGGTCACGCCGACGGGCGAGCCGGGGCCGACGTTGACGATGGCCGGCAGGCTGTCGACGTAGTAGGCGGGCCACTTGCCGGTGCCGCTCCGCCAGCCCAGCTCGGCGCCGCTGGGGGAGTGGCTGACGCGGGTCGGGCGATACCAGGGCATCCCGTAGTCCCACTCCATGTCGGCGTCGTAGACGAACAGCTCGCCGTCGGCGTTGAAGGCCATGTCGTAGCTGTTCCGGTAGCCGATGCTCTGCATCTCCCAGGTCTTGCCGTCGGGGTCGGTCTTCGCGACCCAGCCGCCGGGGGCCACGATCCCTCGGGCGTGGCCGTTGGCGTCCCACTGGCGGGGGAGGAGGTGGTCCTCGCCCCAGGGCCTGGCCGGCATGCTGGCGTCGATGTGGGCGGGCGGCTGGGTGTGGTTGCCGCAGACGACGTAGATGGACTTGCCGTCGGGCGAGAGCCTGAGCGCGTGCGGGCCGTGCTCGCCGCCGCCGTGGAAGGTGGCCAGCTTCTCGACCTTGTCGAACGTGTCGTTGCCGTCGGTGTCCCTGGCCCGGTAGAGCCCGCTACCGAGGCCGCCGTTCATCGAGATGTAGAGCGAGCCGAAGGCGTACAGCATCCCCTGCGAGGAGCTGACCGTCTTGCCGTTCAGCTTGATGTCGAGGTGCTCGACCTTCGTCGGCTCGTCGGAGCCGACCGGCGGGAGGGTGATCCGGCAGAGCCCCTTGCCGTCCTGGTCGCTGGCGATCAGCCGCCCCTTGTTGTCGAACGCGATCGAGACCCACGAGCCGAGCTTGTCGCGGGGGACGGTGAACAGCCGCTCGACCTTGAAGCCCTCCGGGACCTCGAAGATCCCCCGGGGGGACTTCGAGGGGAGGCTCGCCTGGCTGAAGACGTCGTTCCAGGGGCCGACGCCCATCTTGCCGAGGGCCTTGACCGCCTCGGTCGCCTTCGAGGTCCGGCCCTGGGCGGCCTTCCACGACTCGTCGGTGACGACATAGCGGGTCGAGCCGTCGGGCATCGTCAGGGCGAGCTTGAGGACGAGCCCGGCGGTGGCCCCCTCGTTGGTGGCCTCGACCATCAGCTCGTTGGAGCCCGGCCTGAGCTTGGACTGGACGTCGACCTCGACCGGCTCCTGCCAGGTGTCGCTGGTGGCGACCTGCTGGCCGTTGACGAAGACGGTCATGCCGTTGTCGCAGGTCGCCTTGAGCCAGGCGCCCTTCGAACCGCCCGTGAATTCCTTGCGGAAGTAGTACTTGCGCTCCGCGACCGCGCCCCAGATCCAGGTCGGGGCCGGCCCCTTGGCGAGCGCGTCCTGGCCGACGCTCGGCCGGGCGGAGGCCGCGGCGGCCTCCTGGCCCCTGGCTCGGGACTGGGCGACCTCGGGCTTCTGGGTGTAGATGTCCTCGGCCGCGAGGGCCGGGGTCGCGACCGCGAGGAGGGTCAGGGTGAGGGTCCAAGGCACGGTCGACGGTCGGAAGGCGCGGCGAGGCATGTCGATCTCCCGGAGGACTATCGCGTGCGTGGTCGGCGTTGTGGCTGGTCTTCGCGATGACGATCGGCTTCCACCCGGGACCGTTCTTGCTGGTCGTCTTGCTCGTGACCCACGCCCTGGTCGGCTATGTCGAGCTGGGGACCGACTCGTGGATCAGCAA
>JAJYDH010000638.1 GCA_021777685.1 Planctomycetota bacterium
GGGGTTCGGACCTTATGGCGTGGGCTCCGCGACTTCGGGATCCTGGTCGAAGGCTACCGAGTCGCGAAACGACTCCGAGAATAGTTGTGGGTAATGCTCAGCTCTGGGAGAGGGGTCGGGGGTGAGGGGCGTCGCATTGTCATCGGGCTGGAAAGAGGTCCTGATCGACGATCACTCGACCGGCGACGACCCTCACCCCAACCCTCTCCCAAAGGGAGAGGGGGCCAGAATAGGCCCGTCCGAAAGTCGAAGGTCATCTCCACCAAATCTGGGCCGTCCGAAGATCAAATTCAGGGATCGTGCCGATTGTGCCGAAAATGAGGACAGGACCGTTCGGTGTTCCCCCTCATCCCCTCGGACCGGCGCGAGGAAGTCCCTTGATCCAGGCCCGAACCACGATCCGGACGCTCCTCGGGCTGGCGCTGCTGCCGGCCTGGGCCTCGGGGGACGAATACCCCCCGCCGGTGCCGATCGGCGTGGCCCTCCCGGCGACCCCGACCTGGGAGCAGGCCCTCGACGCCGACGTCGACCTCGCGCAGGCGCCGGGCTCGGTCGTCGCCCCCGCCCCAGGCCCCGGCGCGACCGCCCCGGCGGGCCCGAGGGCGATCCGGCGGCCGGTCGACCCGAACAACCCGTTCCTCTCGCTCGGCCCGAGCCAGGGAGGGACCGACTCCTCGGCGGCGGCGACCGCCCCGACGGCTCCCGGGCCCCGGCTCGGGTTCTTGCAGATGATCGGCGATCAGCCCTCACTGGGCGTCCTCCGGCCGGCGTCGGCCGTGCCGAGCGTGCCGGCGCCCCCCTCGCCGTTCCCGCCCAGGACGCCCCCCGCGCCTCCGAGCCCGAGGACCGCGTCGGCCCTCGCCCCGTCGGTCCGCGGGTTCAAGATCGCCGAGAACCAGTCGCCCCAGCCCCAGGACCGCGTCTTCTACTCGTTCAACTATTACTACAACCTCAACGCCGCCACCGACAAGCGGTTCGACACGCCGATCGACAACATCCGGGCCTACCGCGAGATCTTCGGCTTCGAGAAGACCTTCGACAGCGGCCGGGCCTCATTCGGCCTGATCCTGCCGATCGACACCCTCTATGCCAGCAGCACGATCAAGGGGAACTTCGCCAAGCCGGGCGGGACCAGCACCTCGACGGGCGACATGAGCATCTTCACCAAGTTCATCGTCCGCCAGGACCCCAAGACCGGCAGCCTGATCTCGGCGGGCTTCGTGATCACGCCGCCGACCGGCCCGAAGACCTTCGCCGGGGCCAACTACATCTCGGCGATCCACACGACCACCCTCCAGCCCTACATCGGCTACATCTTCCGACGAGGGCGGTTCTACGTCCACGGCTTCTCGGCCTTCGCCTTCCCGGTCGACCCCAGCGACGTCACCCTGGCCTACAACGACGCGGGGATGGGCTACTATGCGTACCAGGATCCGGACTTCAACTCGAACAAGTGGCTCACCGCCATCGTGCCGACGACCGAGGTCCACATCAACACCCCGCTGAACCACCGCGACGTCTACAACGCCAACGACGTCGCCGGCTCGGCCAACGTGGTCAACCTGACCCAGGGCGTGAGCTTCGAGTTCCGCCATCGGTCGATCCTGACCTTCGGCCTGGCCACGCCCGTGACCAGCCCCAGGCCGTTCGACCTGGAGGCGCTCCTGCTGTTCAACGTCCGGTTCGGCGGGTCGAGGCGGACCCTCCCGCCGATCCTGGGCGGCTGATCGACGCCGAGGCCAGCGGCCCGGCCGGGACCGACGATTTGGCGACCGTCTTCGGCTTCTTCTTGGTGGTGGTCGTGGTCGTGGTCGTGGTGGAGGTCGAGGAGGTCGGCACGGCGCCGGTGAACTCGCGGAAGTTGCCGATCCCGCTGTTGGCCAGGACGTTGGCGGTCGGCCCGGACATGGGCACGGTGTTGCTCGCCGCGTTGTAGAGCAGGACGCCGTACTGGGCGTTGCCGAGCTTCTGGCCGCCCGAGCCGACGCCGATCCTGTTCCGCTCCACGAGATTGCCGCTGGCGCCGTCGAAGACGTACACGCCCGCCACCGAGTTGGCCGAGATCAGGTTCCCGACGACCGAGTTCGTCGGCGCCGCGTCGATGAAGACGCCCGAGGAATTCGCCAGCGAGGCGGCCCCGGAGGCGTCGGTGCCGATGAAATTCCCCTCGATCAGGTTGCCGGTCGTCTGCGGCCCGAACAGGTTGAGCCCGGCGGCGGTGTTGCCCGAGATCAGGTCGCCGGCCCCCGCCTCCGGCCCGCCGATGGCGTTGGCGGACGAGCCGTTGATATAGACCCCCGTCGCGTTCGGGACGGCGACCCGGCCGGTCGAGTCGGTGCCGATGAGGCTGCCCAGGACGAGGTTGCCCGTCGCGTTGAACCCGGTGATGACGACCCCGGCGACGTTCCCCGAGATCACGTCGCGGGTTCCCAGGGTCGTGCCGCCGATGATGTTGTCCGGCGAGTCGTCGAGCAGGACGCCGGACTGCTGGGGCGAGGCCGACCCGATCGCCCGCGAGCCGGTCACGTCGGTGCCGATCAGGTCCCCCTGGATCAGGTTGAGCACCGAGGAGGTCCCCTCGATGACCACCCCGGCGGAGGTGTTGCCCGAGATCAGGTCGCCGATCACGACGTTCTTCGGCGCCGAGTCGATGAAGACGCCCGCCAGGTTGGCGATCGGGGCGAGGCCCGCGAGGTCGGTGCCGATCCGGTTGCCGAGGACCGCGACCTCCAGGGCGCCGACGCCGAAGATGTGCACGCCCGGGCCGACGTTCCCCGAGATCAGGTTGCCCGAGAACGGGGCGGTCCCGCCGATCTGGTCGAACGGCGAGTCGTTGACGAAGACGCCCGTCGCGTTCGGGATCGCCGCCGAGCCCGCCCGGTTGGTGCCGATCAGGTTCCCTTCGAGGACGTCGAAGAACGTCCCGGTCCCGCCGAACTCAACGCCCGAGGAGAGGTTCCCCGAGATCACGTTCGAGGAGCCGGGGGCCGTCCCGCCGACCGTAACCCCGGCCGTGCTGTCGAACAGCACGCCGTCGTTGCCGTTGCCCAGCGCGGCCGACCCGCCCGCATTGGTGCCGATGAAGTTGCCCAGGACCACCGTCCGGGCCGACGCGACCCCGAAGATCCGGACCCCGTCCTGCGCGTTGGCCGAGATCAGGTTGCCCAGCGAGGCGATCGTCCCGCCGATCGTCACCCCGGGCGCGCCGTTGATGAACACCCCCGACTGGAGGTTGCCCAGCGCGGCCGACCCGGTGGCGTCGGTCCCGATGTCATTGCCCAGGACCTCGTCGAAGATCGATCCGACGCCCGCGATCTCGATCCCGGACGCCAGGTTGGCCGAGATCAGGTTGCGGGCCGCCGCGACGGCCCCGCCGATGACCCCGCCTGGGGCG
>JAJYDH010000639.1 GCA_021777685.1 Planctomycetota bacterium
CTTCCGCCAGTTCGCTCTGACGATCGCGACGTCGACGGTCATCTCGGCGTTCAACTCGCTGACGCTCAGCCCCGCGCTCGCAGCCATCCTCATCAAGCCCCGCGACGAGTCGGGCCAGCGGAACGCGCTGCCGAGGGTCGCCTACGCCATCGGCGGGGCGTTCGTCGGCTACCTGCTGCTGGCGCCGTTGTTCCTGGGTCAATTCTGGGAGGGGCTGGAGCCGAGGCTCGGCCCCGAATCGGGCTGGAAGCATCAATGGCTGGCCCCGCTGGCGAGCGGCGAACTCGCGGGCCGGTTCCGGGCGTCGACCGGGATCGAGGGGGACGCGTCGATCGAGGTCGGGTTCGCCCTGCTGGGGCTCGTGCCCGGCTGGATCGTCGGCCGGTGGATCGACCTGTTCCTGGTCTGGTTCTTCGGCGTCTTCAACGCGGGCTTCCGGTTCGCCACGAAGGGTTACACGCGGACGGTCTCCCTCCTCCTCAAGGGCTCGCTCGCGGCCCTCCTGCTCTATGGCGGCCTGGTCTACCTGACGTTCAACATGTTCCAGGGGACCGCGAAGGGATTCATCCCGACGCAGGACATGGGCTACCTCCTGGCCAACGTCCAGCTCTCCGACTCGATCTCGCTGGAGCGGACCAAGGAGGTGATGGACCACTGCGAGCGGATCGCCAAGAGCACGCCGGGCATCAAGCACACCCAGGCGATGACCGGCCAGTCGCTATTGCTCAGCGCCAACGGGTCGAACTTCGGCTCGATGTTCTGCATCCTCGACTCGTTCGACAGGCGGATGACGAAGGATCTCTACAGCGAGAACATCATCAAGAAGCTCCGCGACCGATTCGCCGTCGAGGTGCCCGAGGCGGTGATCACGGTCCTCGGGCCGCCGCCGGTCCGGGGCGTCGGCCGCGCTGGCGGGTTCAAGCTGATGGTCGAGGACCGGGGCGACAACACCCTCGGCCTCCTCCAGGGGCAGACCGACAACCTGGTCGACAAGGCGCGGTCCTACCTCGATCCCGTGACGAAGCAGAAGGCGTTCATGAGCGCCGTCTCCACGTTCCGGGCCAACGTCCCCCAGTATTACGTGGACGTGAACCGGGCCGAGTGCATGACGAAGGAGGTCCGGCTCCAGGACCTCTTCGACACCCTGCGGATCTACCTGGGGTCGCTCTACGTCAACGACTTCAACCGGTTCGGCCGGACCTGGCAGGTCGTCGTCCAGGCCGACCGCCAGTTCCGAAACGTGATCGAATATGTCCCCCAGCTCAAGGTGAGGAACGCGCACGGGATGATGGTCCCGGTCGGGACGCTGATGAGCCTGAAGCAGGTGAACGGGCCGCTGGTGCTGACCCGGTACAACATGTACCCCGCCGCGCCGATCAACGGGTCGGCGGCGATGGGCGTCAGCTCGGGCGACGCGATCGCCACGATGCAGGCGCTGGCCGACAAGAGCCTGCTCAGCTCGATGGCCCCCGAGTGGCCCGAGCTGGCGTACCTGGAATTGCAGGCGGGAAACACGGCGATCATCGTCTTCGGGTTCGCCGTGGTGATGGTCTTCCTCGTGCTCGCGGCCCAGTACGAGAGCTGGTCGATGCCGCTGGCGATCATCCTGGTGGTGCCGATGTGCCTGCTCAGCGCGATCGTCGGGGTGCAAATTGCGGGCGAGGACATCAATATTTTCACCCAGATCGGCTTCGTGGTGCTGGTCGGCCTGGCGAGCAAGAACGCCATCCTGATCGTCGAGTTCGCCAAGCAGAGGCGCGAGGCGGGCGAGTCGCGCCGGCAGTCGGCGCTGGACGCCTGCGCCCTGCGGATCAGGCCGATCATCATGACCTCGCTGGCGTTCATCCTCGGCGTGCTGCCGCTCCTGACCGGCCACGGCGCCGGGGCCGAGATGCGGCGGACGCTGGGGACGACCGTCTTCAGCGGGATGCTGGGCGTCACCCTCTTCGGCATCTTCCTGACGCCGGTGTTCTTCTACGTGATCGACTGGCTGGGCGAGACGCGCTTCTTCGGATCGCCGACGGTCAGGCGGATCGCCGGGATGCCGCTGGCGATCCTTTCGCTGAGCTTCCTCAGGAGGTCAGGCCGGCCCAACCGCCGGCGGGCCGGCAAGCCGGCACCGCTCCCCGAGCTGGAGGAGCCGGCGACGCCGACGGTCGCGGTCGCCGACCGCGAGGGCGAACTCGTGGAGTCGAAGTGAGACCTCAGGGCTAATTCATGTCGCGTTTTTTCATCGATCGGCCGATCTTCGCGTCGGTGCTCTCGATCATCATCACTCTCTCGGGCGGGATCGCCGTCTGGGCACTGCCGATCGCGCAGTACCCCGACATCACCCCGCCCACGGTCGAGGTCTCGGCCTACTACCCGGGCGCCAACGCCCAGGTCGTCGCCGACACCGTCGCCGCGCCGATCGAGCAGCAGGTCAACGGCGTCGAGAACATGCTCTACATGTCCTCGCAATGTACCAATGACGGCATGTACACCCTGACGGTCACGTTCAAGAACGGCGTCGACCTGAACATGGCCCAGGTCCTCGTCCAGAACCGCGAGAGCCTGGCCGAGCCGATCCTGCCCGACCTGGTCAAGCGCCGAGGGGTGACGGTCAAGAAGAAGTCGCCCAGCATCCTGATGATCGTCAACCTCTACTCGCCCAAAGGGACGCGCGACAACCTCTACCTGAGCAACTACGCCACCATCCAGCTCCGCGACGAGTTGGCCAGGCTCGAAGGCGTGGGCGACATCACCTACCTCGGCCAGCGCGACTACAGCATGCGGATCTGGCTCGACCCCGGCCAGATGTCGTTCCGGAACCTGACGGCGACCGACGTCTCCACGGCCATCGCCCAGCAGAACATCCAGGTCGCCGCCGGTCAGATCGGCCAGCCGCCCGTGCCCAACGGCCAGGTGTTCCAGTACACCATGACCACCCTCGGCCGGCTGGAAGACGTCGAGCAGTTCTCCAACATCATCCTCAAGACCGACACCGACGGCCGGATCGTCCGGCTCCGCGACGTCGCCCGGATCGAGCTGGGGGCGCAGGGCTATGACCAGACCTGCACCCTCGACGGCCAGCCCTCGGTGGCCCTCTCGATCTACCAGCGGCCCGGTTCGAACGCCCTCAAGACCGCCGACCTGGTCAAGAACAAGATGGAGGAGTTGAAGCGGCGATTCCCCGACGGCGTCGACTACTCGATCGTCTACGACACCACGCCGTTCATCACCGAGTCGGTCAACGAGGTGTTCAAGACCCTCCGAGACGCGGTGATCCTGGTGGCGGTGGTGGTCCTGCTGTTCCTCCAGAACTGGCGGTCGGCCCTGATCCCCCTGGTCGCGGTCCCCGTCGCCATCATCGGCACCTTCGCGGTGATGGCGATGATCGGGTTCTCCTTG
>JAJYDH010000640.1 GCA_021777685.1 Planctomycetota bacterium
CGTCGTGTCGATCGCGTCGGCGATCGCCCGGTAGCCGGCCGCGTCGGGGTGGACGAGGTCCATCAGCAGGGCCGGGTTGGCGCTCCCGTTGGCCCGCTCGAACAGGACGCCGGGGTCCTCGTAGGTCACGTTCGGGGTGCTGCCCAGCCCCGAGATTAGCGCGTCGAGCTGGCGAATTTCCGGGGTCAGGGCGGTGACATCGCTGGGCAGGACGCCGAGGAGGAGGATCTTGGTGTCGGGCGACTCGGCCCGGATCGCCTGGACGACCGACGCCACGCCCGTCGCGGCCTGCTCGGGCGTCGAGCCGCCGAAGAGGTCGTTGAAGCCGATCATCACCACGGCCACCTTTGGCTGGCCGTTCAGGTCGCCGCCCTGGACCCGGCCGAGGAGTTCCTGGGTCGTGTCGCCGACGATGCCGAAGTTGGCGGCGCCGAGCCCGGCGAAGTCGGCCGTGAACGCGGCCGATCCGGGGGCCGGTCGGGTGGCGCTGCCCCAGTTGTACGTGATCGAGTCGCCCAGGAAGACGACCGGGTTCGTCGCCGTGTCGGCCTGGGCCACGTAAGCCTGCTGGACGGCGTTGCGGAAGACGTCGGGATAGACCGAGGCCGTCGGCAACCAGCGGCTTTCCAGGATCGTCAGGGAGGGTCGGAAGGAAGGGTGGCGCTTCATGGCGTCTCGCTCGAAGGTGGTTCGCGCGGTTCGAGGACGACCAAGGGGGCCGGACGTGGGCCTCGTCGCATCCTCCGGGGGGAGATTCAATTTACCCAACCAACCCACCCCACCGCAAAACCCTTGACAAAAAACAAGATCGCCATGAGCGATCAGGCCGGCTCGTCGATCCAGGAGAGGCCGAGTTCCATCGAGGGGGACGCGCCCGGGACCGGGACCAGCTCGCGGGTGGTGTCGTCGGGCGGTCGTCGGGCGACGAAGTCGGGCAGGACGCGGAGGCAGGCGTCCATCAGGTCGATCTCCCAGGAGAGGGGCGGGCGCATCGAGAGCCCGCGTTCCTTGCGGAAGATCGAGGGGTAAGCCTCGGGGTCGGCAATCGCCCAGCCGTGCCGCTCGATCGCCTCGATGTCGGCCTCGGGGATGCTGCCCTCGTCATCGAAGGTCACGGTCAGGGCGACGGTCTTCCTCGCCCCTTCCTCGTCGGAGAGCTTGCCGGCCCACATCTTCCGGAGGAGGTCCAGGTCCTCGTAGAGCGCCAGGCCGAGGGTCAGGCCCGACTGGCCCATGATGACGGCGAACCACGGGCCGCTCTGGTAGCGGTCGCACTCGACCTTGAGCACCGCCTCGAAACCGAGCGACCTCCACGGCGCCCGCCGGTAGAACGAGGCCGCCGCCTCGAAGAAACGGCCCACCTGCTCGGGCGACACGCCGGGCATGTCGAGCAGCCCCGGCGGCTCGGAGCCCGCCATGTGCCGCGTGAGGTCTTCGAACAGGTCGTCGACCTGGTCGAGGATCTCGGTGGGGGAGCACGCCACGCCGATGGCCTCGAAGTGACCCGCGAGCGCGTCCCAGTGGCCTCCGGGGCGGACCTGCAATTCGGTGGGCCGGTGCGGCTCTCCGGCGGCGGGGGTCTCCATCGCCGAGGTGACGATGTCCCAGAGTTCCTCGGGGGACGGCGACCGGTCGGTCAGCGCATGGGCCAGGACGAGGTCGCGGGTCCGGCTCGACACGAGGACCATCCAGGGGCGGACCCGCTCTCCGGCGATCTCCACCCGTCGGGTGAACTGCCGGAAGTCGGCCTGCCAGGCGTCCATCTCGCTGGGGAGGGCGCGGAGCCGCTCCTCGGCGGCCGGGGACGGCCCGGCCGCCGACGGCACCTTGCGGCGAGGCTTGCGAGGGGCCTTCTCCTTCGAGCGGACCCAGGCGATCGCCCCGGGGGACGACTTCCAGGCCGAGAGGTTGTGGCCGACGTAGAGGATCGCGTCGTCCTCGTCGCCCGGGCTGTAGATCGTCGGCTGTTCCGGCGGGAGCGGTTTCTTGCCGAGCAGATAGGCGACGACGTGCCGGTTCGCCTTCTTCGCGGCCGTGAGGAGCTTGCGGGCCTCGGGCGAGTCGCCCTTCCGACGGAAGGCGACGAGCGCCCTGGTCCAGGCCCAGGTGGTCGAATCCTCGTCGTACCGCCCGATGAGCCCTTCCAGGTCGTCGAGCCGGTCGAGGTTGAGCAACCAGCCCGCGAGCACGTACCGCAAACCCTGGTTGTCGCCGGGATTCAGTCGAAGCATGTCTTCGAGATGCTCCGCCGCCTCCGCCCTCCGCCCGGACACCCAGAGGATCTCCGCCAGGCCGAGCCTCGCCCTCATGTAGGGGCGGGCCTCGATCCAGCCCCAGAGATCCCCCCGGTGCTCGTCGAAGAATCCCGGCCCCAGCACGCGCTCGGACGCGGCCACGGCCCGCTCGTGGAAATCGAGAGCCTCCTTGCGGCTCCTCGCATGCTCGGCCAGGACGATGTACCCCTCGGCGCAGTCGGGGCTGGTCTCGACCGCGAGCTGTGCCAGGGCGACGCTCCGGCGGGGATCGAGGGACTCGGCCGCCCGGAAGGCCAGCTCGCGTGCCTTTTCGAGCTCGGGCCGGGGCGCGGGGCGCCGGGGCGTGACCTTGCCTGGCCGAGCTTGCCTCCTGGGTTTCGACGCGGGAGGAGGGGACCCGGCTTCGGGCGGCCCGTCCGCGGGCCCGGGTCCCGGGCCCGGACGGCCTCGACGCTGGGGGCCTTCGTCGGACGGCGGCGTCGGTTTCTTCCTGGCCATCGGGACTCCCTCGGGGCGGGTTTTCCACGCATTGTAACCCCCCGGAGGACATAATGCCCGGTCGCACCGACGGATTCTCGCCGGGCCCCATTTCTCGCTCAGGAAGGCCCGGCGGACGACTCGACGTGGGAGAACCAGCCGAACATCTCGACGCCCTCCCCCGGTCCGGTCCCGCCCTCGATGGATTGGGCCGGGATCGGCGACCATTCCCCGACGGGCCTCCAGATCCGCTTCTCGTAGCCAAGCGAACGGAGCACCTCCAAAATTTCGCTCCACGTCGGGAAGAGCCGGCCGCTCCGCCGCTTGTATTCCCGCATGGCCTCCAGGAACTCCCGCTCGTCCTCGGCCGTCACGGAGATCGGCCGGCCCGGCCTCGGCCGCTTACGATCGCCCCGCCCATCATCATCGAAGGACGCCGCTCGATTCATCATTCTGTCGCTCCGCCCGTCCGACCTGGGTCCGCTCCCGCCATTACCAATCAGAGCCCCGGGCGGCATTGCATGGAGGACGGATCGCGAAGAATCGTCGGTCGCGGCGGCCTCGTGGTGACTTTTCCCGACGATGAACGCAGGGGAGCCCGACTCGGCCTAGACTGGCGAGGGGCGAGCCCGGCCGTCGCGACTCGACGGGCGGA
>JAJYDH010000641.1 GCA_021777685.1 Planctomycetota bacterium
CCCGAGGCCCGCGAGCCGGCGCCGGCCCTGGCGGCCTGGAGCCGCTCCGACTTCTCGTGGAGGGCCAGGAGGTCGTCGACGTTCCCCTTCTCGGCGGCCAGGTAGACCGCCGCGTCGACGGCGTTGATGTCCTCGGCGGCGGCGAGGGCCTCCTTGTAGAACCGGTCGGCCTGGTCTTCCCGCTTGGCCCGCTTCAGCTCGGCGGCGACGTAGCCGATGTACCCGATCGGGGTCAGGTCGGGCTTCTTCCCGCGGAGGTCCAGGTAGCAGGCCACGGCGCGGTCGAGGTCCTCGGCCGCGAGCGGCGGGGTCTTGTCGACCTCCTCGGCGTCGGCCCGGCCCCGGGTCCGGGCGGTGTCCTCGGCGGCCCGGTCCCCCAGCGAGCGGATGAAGGCGTACTCGGCGGCCGGGTCGGTCGGGACGGCCTTGACCAGGTCGCGGGCGGCCTCGAAGGTCTCCGGCCCCTCGGACCGGACGAGGCGAAGGTAGTACCAGTCCCAGCGGGCCCGGGGGTCGGCGCCGGCCTTGTCGAGGGCCTCGCGGGCCGCCTTGACCACGGCGTCGGGCTTGTCCTCGCGCTGGGCCAGCGACTGGAGCCAGCCGAGCGCCGCCAGCCGGGCGGTGCCGAAGTCGGAGGGGGTCCAGGTCGCGGGCGTGCCGCCGCCGTAGTAGACCTGCTGCTCGTCGAGCCTGGCCGCCGCCCGGATCTGCCAGACGGCGGCGATCCGGTTCATGATCGGGAAGTTGAAGGTCGCCGACCCCGCGAGCTTCCGGGCCGAGGTCGATCCGGCGCCGGTCGCGGCCTTCGCCCCGTTCGGCTTCGGGCGGGCCTTGACCAGGAGGCTGGGCTCGTCGTCGCCGAGCTTCAGGTCGAGGATCGAGCGGAACCGCCGGGCGGCCTCGGCCGGCTTGCCGAGGGCTTCCAGGGCCACCCCTTCGCGGTACAGGGCCTCCCAGTCGCCCGGCTGCTTGACGAGCATCCGCTCGGTGATCGCCAGGACGGTCTCGGGCTTGCCGTGCGAGAGCAGGCTGTCGACGGCCGCGAGGACACGGGCCGGCTCGGCGTTCTCGCCCGCCACGCGGGACCAGACGGACTCGGCCTCGCCGACCTCGCCGGCGCGGAGGTAGAGCTGGGCGAGCCGGGCGGTCCCTTCGGGGCTCGGGGCGATGTCGACGGCCTGCTTCTGGTACTTCGCGGCCCCGGCGATGTCCCCCTCCATCTCGGCGAGGCTGGAGAGCTGGAGCAGGAGCTGGGCGTCGCGGGCGTTGGCCGAGACCAGCCGCTCCAGCTCCTGCCGGGCGGTCGCGTAGTCGCCCGAGGCGGCGTGGGCCTGGGCCAGGCAGAGCGACAGCTCGCGCTGCTGGTTGGGCTCCCTCAGCTCGCGCTCGAGTCGGGCGATGAGGCGGTCGAGCTGGTTCCTCTGGAGGTACTGGTCGGCCATCCTGGCCACGATCGACAGCTTCCCCTCGACGTCGGCGGTCCTGGCGAAGGCCCGCCAGTAGAGCTCGATGGCCTCCTCGGTCCGGAACTGCCTGGCGAGGTTCTCGGCCAGGGTGAGCATCGCCTTGGGGTCGGAGGGGTTGGCCCGGGCGGCCCGCCGGAGGGCGTCGAGCCCCTCGTCGGGCTCGCCGAGCTGGAAGCACAGCTCGGCGAAGAACTGGTGGTTGTCCGGGTTCCCCGGGGCGGCGGCCAGAAGCTCTCGGCCGGCTTCGAGCGCCGGCCCTCGGCGTCCGAGCCGGGCCTCCAGCTTGGCGATCCCGGTCAGGTAGTCGGTCCTCGACCGCCGGTCGAGGTTCGTCAGGGTCCGGAGCGCCTCGGCCGAGCCGAGGAGGTCGCCGGCCGCCTCCTTGAGCCTCGCGGTGGCGACCCAGGCGGGGACGGACTTCGGGTCGAGCCGGGTCGCCTCGCCGATCGCCTTCGCGGCGTCGGCCGACTTCTGCTCGGCCTCCAGGAGCCGGGCCAGGCGGGTCCAGCCGGCCGGTGTCGGCCTGGCGGCCATCTCGCCCCGGAGGGCCTCGACCCGGGCGGCCAGCGTGCCGGAAGCCTGGTACGCGCGGATCAGGCGCTCGATGACCGCCTCGGACTGCTCCTCGGCCGAGGCCAGCTTCTCGGCCTTCTCCAGCTCGGGCAGGGCCTCAAGCGGCTTGTCGAGGGCGAGCTTGAGGTCGGCCAGGCGGAGCCGGAGGTCGAAGTCGTCGGGGTCGAGCTTGCAGGCTTCCGTCAGGGGCCCGACGGCCTCCTGGCGGTAGCCGAAGCCGGCCAGGACCTCGCCGAGCCGGCCGAGGGTCCGGGCGTTCCGGGCGGGGCCTTCGGCGGAGGCTCGCCAGGTGGCCAGGGCGTCCTCGGGGCGCTTGAGGGTGTGGTAATACTCGCCGAGGTACTCGCGGTACTGGGTCGCCTCGGGGGCGAGCTTGATGGCCCGCTTGTAGAGGTCGATGGCCTCGTCGGACAGGTTCGCCTGGCGGAAGAGGTCGGCGGCCTGGGCGACCGCGACGGCGTCCTTCGCGTCGGCCGGGGCGAGGCGTCGCCAGACCTCGGCGGCGGCCTTCTTGCGGTCGGCCTCGGGCTTCGAGGCGTCGCGGAGGAGCATCCGGCCCCAGTCGCGGACGACGTCCGGGTTGTTCGGCTCCCGCTTCGCCAACTCCTCGTACTGGGCGGCGGCCCCGGCGAACTGGCGGTCCTGGACCAGTTGCTCGATCAGGGCCAGGCGGATCTCGCGGCGGGACGGGGCGAGCTGGATCGCCCGGTCGAGCCACTTGCGGGCGTCGGCCGCGCGGCCCTGGCTGGCCAGGGTCCGGCCCAGCCGGGCCATCGCCTCGACGTCGTCGGGGGTCTTCTTGATCCACCGCTCGTAGTAGGCCGCGAGCCCGGCCAGGTCGTCGGTCCGGAGGAAGACGTCCTCGACCTTGCGGCGGACCTCGCGGTAGAGCCAGCTCTCGGGGTCGAGCTTGGCGAGCAGGGCCTCGAAGTCGGCCAGGGCGTCGGTCGACTTGCCCAGCCGGACCTTCAGCTCGGCCGCCTCGATGGCGAACTGGACCTGGCGGAAGCGGTCGCGGGTGGACTTCGCCAGGGCCTCGAACCGGGCCAGCGCCGGGGCGTCCCGCGACTCGTCGGCCAGGGCGTGGGCGATCTGCTCCTGGACCCGGGGGTCGTCGGGGAACGCCTTCTCCAGCCGGTCCCAGACCGCCAGGGCCTTGTCGTCGCGGTGGGCCCGCTGGTGGACCCGGCCGAGGGCCTGGTAGATCTCCAGGAGGTCGGCCCTCGCGGGCTTTTTGGCCAGGGCCCGCTCGAACGCCTCGGCCGCGGCGTCGGGCCGGCCGACGAGCACCAGCGCCTGGCCCAGGTAATAGGCCGGCAGCGGGTCATCGGCCCGGGCGGCCTC